>NZ_JBSGJR010000461.1:0-5801 GCF_053605645.1 Micromonospora sp. NPDC003776 | reverse complement strand
CTGCCAGTCGGGCAGCGCCGCCACGCGGGGCCGGACCGTCGCGGCCCGGACGTGGTCCACCGCGACCCGCCGGGCGATGGTGAACAGCCAGGTCCGGGCGGAGGAGCGGCCGGCGAAGCCGGGCAGGCTGCGCAGCGCGCGCAGGAACGTCTCCTGGGTCAGGTCATCGGCCTCACCGGGCCCGGCGAGGTGGGCGAGAAAGCGCCACACCGGGGCCTGCAGGGCGCGGACGAAGGCCGCCGCGGCCTGCTGGTCACCCCGCCCGGCCCGCTGCGCCCAGCGGGTCACCTGCTCGTCGTCGGCCTCGGCGGTCATCCAACCGGCCGCCGTCCGGAACCGCACCGGCCCGGCGGTACGCGACGGGGGGTCGCTCGGTTCATCCGCAGGGTCCTCCTCCGACCTCACGTCCGGCTCGGGCGGCCGTCGCGGTGACGGCGGCTCTCCGGTATTGGTCGGTGGCGGCGGCCGGAAAGTTCCCGACCGGTGAGCACCCAGCCGGCCAGGGGCTGCCGGCGGCCCTAGCGGTCGCCGGCCGAGGCCGGACGGGGCGCCCGGGCCGGGCCGCTCCGGTGGTCCGCCGGGCCGGGGTGTCGGCGGGCCCGCCGCCGCGCGAGCAGCAGTTGGACGCCGATCGGGAGCACCGAGACCAGCACGATGCCGAGCAGGATGAACTCGATGTTCGACCGGACGAACCCGATCTGGCCGAGGAAGTAGCCCAGCACCGTCACGCCGGTGCCCCACAACGCGCCGCCCAGGATGTTGTAGACGACGAAGGTGCGGTACCGCATCCGGCTCACCCCGGCGATGATGGGGGTGAACGTGCGGACGACCGGCACGAACCGGGCGAGCACCACCGAGCGGGCGCCGTAGCGCGCGAAGAAGTCGTTGGCCCGCTGCACGTTCTGCTGCTTGAACAGCCGCGAGTCGGGGCGGCGGAACAGGCTCGGGCCGACCCGCTTGCCGAACAGGTACCCCACCTGGTCTCCGGCGACGGCGGCCAGCGCCACCAGCAGGCAGACCAGCCAGAGCGGCTGGTGCAGGTAATGGCCGTCGGCGACGAGCAGCCCGGCGGTGAACAGCAGCGAGTCGCCCGGGAAGAAGAAGCCGATCAGCAGGCCGGACTCGGCGAAGACGACGGCGAGGATCCCGACCAGCCCGAACGTGGAGATCAACCACTGCGGGTTCAGGAAGCCGGGACCCGCGGCCGGCAGGGCCAGGGATGGGGACACGAGGACCTCCGGTGGGGTGCGGGGGACGCCCGTCCGGTCGCCGGTGCGACGATCAACGGGCTGTCTCCACCGCTACCCCGCCCCGGCGGCACGAAACGCCGGCGAGGGGTCAGGAGCGCCGCGGGGTGAGCAGGTAGTCGTCGGCGTCGGGATCCCAGCGCAGGTCGACCACGCCGCTGGTGGCGGCCGCCTTGACGAACTGCAGGAAGCTGCGGTAGCCCAGCTTCTTCTCGCTGAAGTCCGGCCGGGCCCGGCGGAGCTGGTTCTTCAGGCCGGACAGCGCCGCCGCCCCGCCGTCCGCGGCCAGATCCGCCACCACGGCGCGGAGCAGCTCGAAGGCCGCCTCCCGGTCCCCCCGCTCCGGCAGCGACACCTCGGGGTCGCCCTTGGCGGGCCCCTCCCCCAGCTCGACCACGTTGTGCCCGGCCAGGTGTCGCAGCAGCTCGCCGAAGGTGCGGAAGCCGTAGTCGGACTCGCTGAACGTGGGGTCCTTGCGCAGCAGTGTCCGCTTCAGCCCGGAGGCGGTCACCTCGCCGCTGGAGCTGCCCTGCAGGCCGGCCACCGTCTGCGCCACGAGGACCGCGAGGTGGTCGACGTCCCGGGTGGTTTCCTCCTCCTCCGCGGTGGGCGGGGCCTCCGGCTGCGGCTCCGCCTCGGGCGGGGCCTCGGGGGCGGCGGGTCGGGCCGCCGCCCGGCCGCGGCGGGCCGCCGGCGGCGGTACCTCGACGCCTTCCAGGCGGTCGTAGTAGAGGAACTCGTCGCACGCCGGGGGCAGCAGCGCCGACGTGGACTTCTCCACCCCGACGCCGATGACCCGCTTGTTGAGCTCGCGCAGCTTGTGCACCAGCGGGGTGAAGTCGCTGTCGCCGGTGCAGATCACGAAGGTGGAGATGTAGTCGCGCTCGAAGGCCAGCTCGACCGCGTCCACGGCCATCTTGATGTCGGCCGCGTTCTTCCGGGAGGCGCCCATCCGCTGCGGGATCTCGATGAGCTCGACGTGGGAGCGGGTGAGCATCCGCCGGTCCTCGTCGAAGTACGACCAGTCCGCGTACGCCCGGCGCACCACCACCCGGCCGCGTTCGGCCAACGCGTCGGCGATCGGGCGGAGGTCGAAGGGCCTGCCGCCGTGGTGGTCGCGTACGCCCAGCGCCAGGTTCTCGTAGTCGAGGAACAGCGCGATCCGGTCTTCCTGATCCACGCCGCTCAGCCTACGCGGACGATCACGCCTCGACGGTGACGGCCAGCCGGCCGACGCGGAGCAGACCGTCGGTGAGCGGCTCGCAGCGGACCCCGCCCCGGCCCCGCAGCGCCTTCCAGGCGCCGGGCCCGACGGTGACGTCCATCCACGCGCAGGGGTGCGCCCGGGTGTGCACCCGCAGCCGGACCGGCCCGGCGCCGGAGTCCAGCACCAGCACCCGGCCGACCAGGTCGTCCACGGCGAGGCCGGCGGTCAGCACGTTGCGCCGGACCTGGGTGAGGTCCGCCCCGGGCGGCAGCGACTCCTGCGCGATCAAGGTCACGCTCGCCTCCCGGTGCGCCGGCTGGCCGAAGTAGCGGTCACCGACGATGCCGAGGCCCGCCCTGAGGTGCACCTCCTCGACCAGTTCGCCGGGCGGAGCCGGCGCCGGACCGTCCGCCGGGCGGCCCACGAACCGGTGGGTGGGTGAGGCCAGCAGCTGCACGATCCGGGGCATGGGTCGAGTCTAGGAAGCCCGCGGTCGCCGGCCGGTGGTTCGGGATGCCACGGCGTCAGGAGCCCGAGATCAACGCCAGGCCGGTCTCCGGGTCGACGCGTTTCGCCAGCTCCGGCGCCACCTCCGAGATGATCACCTCGAGCGTCGGCCAGACCTGGCCGCGCAGCAGGTGGCCGCCGACGGTGCCGCCGTCGGAGCGGCCCAGCACCGCGTGCACGTGCAGGGCCGGCTGGCCGTCGTGGTCGGCGACGTCACCGAGCAGGGAGAGCACCTCGACCTGCTCGGTGACCGGGATGCGCCGGTAGTCGCCGGCGGCGCGGTCGAACCAGCCCACCTCGGCGTCGGCGAAGCCGCCCACGGCGGTCACCCGGGCGGCGCGGATGTCCTGCTCGCGCAGCGCCGCCCCGACCGCGGCGACCGCCTCCTCGCCCTTGTCGCAGACCACCACCAGCACCCGTCCGGTCTGGTGTCGGATCTCGCGTACCCGCATGGTGGGTCTCCTCTCCCCGGGGCCGTCCACGGGGCGCGGCGCCGGCTCAGGACCGCAACTCGTTGAACTTGTCCCGGGCGACGGTGGCGAGGGTGGCCGCCTTGTGCGGCTGGCCGCGCAGGAACGCCTCGGTGAAGTGCTTCGCCTGGTCGTACTTGACCTTGCCGGGCATCGGCGGCTCGTTCGGGTTGACGTCGCAGTCCACCAACGCCGGGCCGGGGTACGCGAGCGCTTCCCGCACCGCGTCGGGCGCCGACCTCGGGTCGGTGACCTTGACGCCGTACCCGCCGCAGGCCCGCGCCCAGGCGGCGAAGTCGGCCTCCGGCTGGCGGTGGCGCACCGCGTACTCGGGGTAGCCGAGGACGATCTGCTCCCAGAGGATCTGCCCGTACGAGTTGTTGTTGTTGACGATCACCTTGATCGGCAGCTCGTGCCGCACCGCGGTGAGGAACTCGGCCATCAGCATGGCGAACCCGCCGTCCCCGACGAAGGCGATCACCTGCCGGCCCGGATACGCGTGCTGCATCGCGATCGCGTACGGCAGGCCCGGCGCCATGGTGGCGAGGTTCCCCGACAGGTAGTACTCCCGCCCGCCCCGGATCGTCCAGTGCCGCGCCGACCAGGTGGCGATCGTGCCGGAGTCGCAGGTCAGGATGGCGTCGGAGGTGGCCGCCCGGTCCACGCAGCTGATCAGGTACTGCGGCGCGACGGGGTCGCGGCCGGCGTCCTCCAGGCCGGTCATGTCGGACCGCCACTGGGCCATCTCCCGCTGGTACTTCTCCAGGAACGACCGGTCGGTGCGGCGGGTGAGCATCGGCAGCAGTTGCCGCAACGCCACGTGCGCGTCGGCGGTCATGGCGACGTCCACGGGCAGCCGCAGCCCGATCAGGCTGGCGTCGATGTCGATCTGCACCACCCGCGCCTGGCCCGGGGACGGCAGGTACTTCCCGTACGGGAAGGAGGTGCCGACCATCAGCAGGGTGTCGCACTCCTCCATCAGCTCCTCGCTCGGCTTCGTGCCGAGCAGGCCGATGCCGCCGGTGGTGAGCGGGTGGTCGTCGGGGACCACCATCTTGCCCGGCAGCGTCTTGACGATCGGGCTGCCCAACGCCTCGGCCACCGCGAGGACCTCGTCCCGGGCCCGGCGGGCGCCCACGCCCACCAGCATGGCGACCTTGGTGCCCGCGTTGAGCACCTCCGCCGCCCGGGCCAGGTCCGCCTGCTCCGCCGGCACCGCCGGCTGCGACACCACCGGGCTGCTGGTCGGCGGCTCGCCCGGGCTGACGTGCCGGTACGGGTCCTCGGAGGCGAGCGCGACCTGCACGTCGTTCGGGAAGCTCAGGTGCGCGACGCTGCGTTTGGCCAGCGCGTGCCGGATCGCGATGTCCAGCACCCCCGGCATCTGCTGCGGGTTGGTGACCATCAGGTTGTAGGCGGCCGCGACGTCCTGGTAGAGCAGCGGCGTGTGCACCTCCTGCTGGTAGTGCGAGCCGAGCACCGAGGTCTCCTGCATGCCGGTGATCGCCAGCACCGGCACGTGGTCCAGCTTGGCGTCGTACAGGCCGTTGAGCAGGTGGATGGCGCCGGGGCCGGAGGTGGCCGCGCAGACCCCGAGCCGGCCGGTGGCCTTGGCGTACCCGGTCGCCATGAAGGCGGCCGCCTCCTCGTGGTGCACCAGGACGAAGTTCAGTTTCTCCCGCTGCCGGCGGAAGCCCTCCATCAGCCCGTTGATGCCGTCGCCGGGCAGGCCGAAGACGGTGTCCACGCCCCATTCCACCAGCCGCCGGGCCAGGCTCTCGCCCACGATCTCCTGCACGTCACGCCTCCTGAACATGGAGTTCCGCGTTGTCGGCCCCCGCTGGTGCCGGCCGTCGTACCACCGGCGCGGCGAGCACCCGGGCGTGGAACGGCGCCTTCGTCGGGCCTGTCCGGCGGTCCACCGCGTCCCCGATGTGTCGGCAGCTACCCGTGCCCGGAGCCGTCAAACGTCCGATCTGGCGCGATTCCCGGCGTTCCGCCGGGGCACGGGTGCCGGAGAGCCTGCTCGGGTGCGGTTCCGGCGGGTCCGGTCAGCGTCGGCGGGACCGGGCCAGCAGGAAGCCGACGGCCAGCCCGGCCGCCACGGTGATCAGGGTGCGACCGGTGATCATCGAGCGAAGCCGGGTGAGGCCGGCCCGCGGGTCCACCACCGTCCCCGCGACATCGCCCGCCACCCCCACGACCAGGTCACTGAGCCGATCCGTGTTCATGCCGCGCCGCCCCTCGTCGTCCGTCACCCGCCGGTACCCACCACCCTCCACCGCAAACGGCGACGGGCCGCCGGCGGATCGCCGGCGGCCCGGCGCGGGGGGGCGGTGGGGTGGGCGGGGGGGGGGGCGGCCCGCGGGG
>NZ_JBSGJR010000460.1:0-5821 GCF_053605645.1 Micromonospora sp. NPDC003776 | reverse complement strand
CCGGCCGGCGGTCGACCCGGAGGATGCCGCCGTCCACGGCCGGCACCGGCCGGAACGCGGTCCGGGGCACCCGGCCGGCCAGCCGCCAGTGGTGCTCCGGCCAGGTGAGCACCGTGAGCCGGCTCCACCGGCCCCGGTCACCGGCCCGTTTGCGGGCGTACTCCAGCTGGGTGAGCAGCGTCGCGGCGCGCAGCCCGGGCGCGGCGAGGCACCAGCGGACCACGCCGGCCGTCAACGACCAGGGGATGCTGCCGACCACCGCGAACGGCTCGGCGGGTGGGGCGGCGGCGAGGAAGTCCGCCGGCCGGACCCGGACCCGGGGCAGGTCCGCGCAGGCCGCGGCCAGCTCCGGGAGGACGGCCGGGTCGACCTCGTACGCGATCAGCCGGCCGCACCGGGCGGCGAGCGGCCGGGTCAGCTGGCCCCGGCCGGCGCCCACCTCCAGCAGCAGGTCGTCCGGGCCGGGGCGGGCCGCCCGGACCATCCGCGCGACGGCGGCCGGGTCGGCGAGGAAGTTCTGGGACAGTACGCGACGGGACCGGTCGCGTGCGGTGGGTCGGCGGGGCGCCACGAATTCGTCCTGTCTGTCGCCGAGGGCGACGGGTACGGACAGGCGCGGTGATCGCTTCCGTGCCGGCGAGCCGGCGGCTACCCGGGTAGGGCGGGTACCGCCAGCTCGGGACGGTGGAGCGCGTCGAGCCAGGCGTCTGTCCGAGCGGATCGGGACTCGGACGACCCTGGAGTCGGCGGGGACGCGACGGACCGCCGCGCCGGGTTTCGCCGGCGGCGGTGGACCGCGCCGGGCACCGGCCGGTCACCCGCCTCGCGGCGGCACGGCGGCGGGCCCCGGACAGCCGGCACCGGCCCGGGCCCGGTCAGGGGCCAGCGGTGCGGACGGTCAGGTCAGGCGCGGAAGGCGTCCCGGCCGGCCAGGGCCGGACGCCGGAGTCGCGGACGGGCGACCAGGAGGAGCCCGCGCGCGGCCGGCGTACCGACCACGTCGATCAGGGCGTGGGTGCACATGCCGGTCAGGCTAGCCACGGGCGGTCCGCCCCGCGACGCATTTCGGCCGGGCGACCCGTCGGCGGTCCTGCCGGTGGTCGCGCCCGGTGGGGCTCAGAGGTCGACGGTGCGGCCCTGGGTGCGGGCGGTCTCGGCGGCCTCCAGGACGGCCACCACCTCCCGGCCGAACCGGACGTCGCAGCGGTGGTCGCGGGTGCCCGCCTCGACCTCCTCCAGCAGCTGGTCGATCGCCGTGCCGAACGCCTGGAGCGCGCTGCCGTCCCCGGGCGGGACGATCTCGGTGCCGTTCTCGCCGAAGAAGACGAAGTCCCGGGTGACCGCCTCCGCCGGTGCGTCCAGGGTGAGCGAGAGCGTGCTGGTGGCGCCCCCGTCGTGGGTGAGCAGCAGGTGCACCAGGCCGCTCGGGCCGTTCATCGCGGCCACCCGGGTGACCCGGCCGAGCACCGGCAGGATCAGCGACAACGCGTGCGGCCCGATGTCCCACAGCGCCCCGTGCTCCCGCCGCCACCGCGAATCCCCGTACGGGTTCCCGGGCTGGTAGATCGAGGCGAACATGGTGGCCCGGGCGTGCTGCCAACCGCCGGCCGCGGCGGTCGCGGCGAGGAAGCCGGTGACGTTCGGGTGGAACCGCTGGGTGAAGAAGACCACCGAGGCCACCCCGGACGCCTGGGCGGCCGCGACCACCCGGTCGGCCTCGGCGAGGCTCAGCGCCAGCGGCTTGTCCAGCAACAGGTGCTTGCCGGCGGTGGCGGCCCGGACGGCGATCTCCGCCTGCACGTCCGGCGGCAGCGCCACGGCGATCGCGTCGCACGCGGCGAGCAGCGCGTCCACGTCGTCGAAGGCCGGTACGCCGTGCCGGGCGGCCAGGGCGCCGGCCTTCGCCGGGTCCCGACCCCAGACCCCGGCCAGGGTGGCCCCGGGGTGGGCGTCGATCGCCGCGGCGTGCGTCTCCGCCGCCCAGTGACCGGTGCCGAACAAGCCGAACCGCAGCACGAGTCCCCCTGCCGTCGTCGTCCGCCACGGCGTACGCCGGTGGCCGTGATCCACGCTAGTCGTCCCGTCCGCCGTGTGCGCCCCGACGCGTCGGGAGAGCCGGGCGGCGGTGGCTACTACGACGCTTAGTAGGCTGTGCCGGTGAACCAGACTGCGCCGGGACGGCGTCGATGAGCAGCGCCGCGGCGGCCGGCTCGCCGGTGGACGGGATCCTCGCGACGGCCTCGATCGTGCTGTCGCTCGTCATCGCGCTCTGGGCCCTGGTGGCGGCGCTGCGCCACCGGGCACCGGACCGGCTCCAGTTCGCCGGCCTCGCGGTGCTGGAGCTGGCCCTGCTCGCGCTCGCCGTGGTCGCGTTGGTCGCGCTCGGCGGCGGCGAGCGGCCGGGCGAGCCGGGGGCCTTCTTCGGCTACCTGGTGACGCTGGTCTGCCTGCCGCCGCTGGCCTGGGTGCTGGCCCGGATGGAACCGACCCGCTGGGGTTCGGCGATCGTCTGCGCCGTCTGCCTGGTGGCCCCGGTGGTGGTGGTCCGCCTCCAGCAGACCTGGGAGGTCGTCGGTGGCTGAGACCAGGGCGCCGGAGCGCGCCACCAACAAGGGGCCGGGCCGGCTGCTGATCGCGGTCTACATCCTCTTCGCCATCGCCGCGACCTCGCGGGCCGGTCTGCAGATCGCCACCAAGTTCGACGAGGCGCCGGTGGCGTACCTGCTCTCCGCGGTGGCCGCGCTGATCTACATCGTGGCGGCGGTCGGGCTGGCCCGCGCCGGGCACACCGGTCGCCGGGTGGCGCTGGCCTGCTGTTCGGTGGAGCTGGTCGGGGTGGTCGCGGTGGGCATCCTCAGCATCGCCGACAAGGAGCTCTTCCCGGACGAGACGGTCTGGTCGGACTTCGGCAGCGGCTACGGCTACATCCCGCTCGTGCTGCCCATGCTGGGCCTCTTCTGGCTCTGGCGGACCCGCCGCACCCCCGCCTGACCAGCTCCACCGAACAGCAGGCCAGCGCCACCCGGCGACCGGTGTGCCCGGCGCGGGCCAGCCCGACCGCCGCCACGATGTAGATCAGCGCGGCCACCGCGGAGAGCAGGTACGCCACCGGCGCCTCGTCGAACTTGGTGGCGATCTGCAGACCGGCCCGCGAGGTCGCGGCGATGGCGAAGAGGATGTAGACCGCGATCAGCAGCCGGCCCGGCCCCTTGTTGGTGGCGCGCTCCGGCGCCCTGGTCTCAGCCACCGACGACCTCCCAGGTCTGCTGGAGGCGGACCACCACCACCGGGGCCACCAGGCAGACGGCGCAGACGATCGCCGAACCCCAGCGGGTCGGTTCCATCCGGGCCAGCACCCAGGCCAGCGGCGGCAGGCAGACCAGCGTCACCAGGTAGCCGAAGAAGGCCCCCGGCTCGCCCGGCCGCTCGCCGCCGCCGAGCGCGACCAACGCGACCACGGCGAGCGCGAGCAGGGCCAGCTCCAGCACCGCGAGGCCGGCGAACTGGAGCCGGTCCGGTGCCCGGTGGCGCAGCGCCGCCACCAGGGCCCAGAGCGCGATGACGAGCGACAGCACGATCGAGGCCGTCGCGAGGATCCCGTCCACCGGCGAGCCGGCCGCCGCGGCGCTGCTCATCGACGCCGTCCCGGCGCAGTCTGGTTCACCGGCACAGCCTACTAAGCGTCGTAGTAGCCACCGCCGCCCGGCTCTCCCGACGCGTCGGGGCGCACACGGCGGACGGGACGACTAGCGTGGATCACGGCCACCGGCGTACGCCGTGGCGGACGACGACGGCAGGGGGACTCGTGCTGCGGTTCGGCTTGTTCGGCACCGGTCACTGGGCGGCGGAGACGCACGCCGCGGCGATCGACGCCCACCCCGGGGCCACCCTGGCCGGGGTCTGGGGTCGGGACCCGGCGAAGGCCGGCGCCCTGGCCGCCCGGCACGGCGTACCGGCCTTCGACGACGTGGACGCGCTGCTCGCCGCGTGCGACGCGATCGCCGTGGCGCTGCCGCCGGACGTGCAGGCGGAGATCGCCGTCCGGGCCGCCACCGCCGGCAAGCACCTGTTGCTGGACAAGCCGCTGGCGCTGAGCCTCGCCGAGGCCGACCGGGTGGTCGCGGCCGCCCAGGCGTCCGGGGTGGCCTCGGTGGTCTTCTTCACCCAGCGGTTCCACCCGAACGTCACCGGCTTCCTCGCCGCGACCGCCGCGGCCGGCGGTTGGCAGCACGCCCGGGCCACCATGTTCGCCTCGATCTACCAGCCCGGGAACCCGTACGGGGATTCGCGGTGGCGGCGGGAGCACGGGGCGCTGTGGGACATCGGGCCGCACGCGTTGTCGCTGATCCTGCCGGTGCTCGGCCGGGTCACCCGGGTGGCCGCGATGAACGGCCCGAGCGGCCTGGTGCACCTGCTGCTCACCCACGACGGGGGCGCCACCAGCACGCTCTCGCTCACCCTGGACGCACCGGCGGAGGCGGTCACCCGGGACTTCGTCTTCTTCGGCGAGAACGGCACCGAGATCGTCCCGCCCGGGGACGGCAGCGCGCTCCAGGCGTTCGGCACGGCGATCGACCAGCTGCTGGAGGAGGTCGAGGCGGGCACCCGCGACCACCGCTGCGACGTCCGGTTCGGCCGGGAGGTGGTGGCCGTCCTGGAGGCCGCCGAGACCGCCCGCACCCAGGGCCGCACCGTCGACCTCTGAGCCCCACCGGGCGCGACCACCGGCAGGACCGCCGACGGGTCGCCCGGCCGAAATGCGTCGCGGGGCGGACCGCCCGTGGCTAGCCTGACCGGCATGTGCACCCACGCCCTGATCGACGTGGTCGGTACGCCGGCCGCGCGCGGGCTCCTCCTGGTCGCCCGTCCGCGACTCCGGCGTCCGGCCCTGGCCGGCCGGGACGCCTTCCGCGCCTGACCTGACCGTCCGCACCGCTGGCCCCTGACCGGGCCCGGGCCGGTGCCGGCTGTCCGGGGCCCGCCGCCGTGCCGCCGCGAGGCGGGTGACCGGCCGGTGCCCGGCGCGGTCCACCGCCGCCGGCGAAACCCGGCGCGGCGGTCCGTCGCGTCCCCGCCGACTCCAGGGTCGTCCGAGTCCCGATCCGCTCGGACAGACGCCTGGCTCGACGCGCTCCACCGTCCCGAGCTGGCGGTACCCGCCCTACCCGGGTAGCCGCCGGCTCGCCGGCACGGAAGCGATCACCGCGCCTGTCCGTACCCGTCGCCCTCGGCGACAGACAGGACGAATTCGTGGCGCCCCGCCGACCCACCGCACGCGACCGGTCCCGTCGCGTACTGTCCCAGAACTTCCTCGCCGACCCGGCCGCCGTCGCGCGGATGGTCCGGGCGGCCCGCCCCGGCCCGGACGACCTGCTGCTGGAGGTGGGCGCCGGCCGGGGCCAGCTGACCCGGCCGCTCGCCGCCCGGTGCGGCCGGCTGATCGCGTACGAGGTCGACCCGGCCGTCCTCCCGGAGCTGGCCGCGGCCTGCGCGGACCTGCCCCGGGTCCGGGTCCGGCCGGCGGACTTCCTCGCCGCCGCCCCACCCGCCGAGCCGTTCGCGGTGGTCGGCAGCATCCCCTGGTCGTTGACGGCCGGCGTGGTCCGCTGGTGCCTCGCCGCGCCCGGGCTGCGCGCCGCGACGCTGCTCACCCAGCTGGAGTACGCCCGCAAACGGGCCGGTGACCGGGGCCGGTGGAGCCGGCTCACGGTGCTCACCTGGCCGGAGCACCACTGGCGGCTGGCCGGCCGGGTGCCCCGGACCGCGTTCCGGCCGGTGCCGGCCGTGGACGGCGGCATCCTCCGGGTCGACCGCCGGCCGG
>NZ_JBSGJR010000459.1:0-5826 GCF_053605645.1 Micromonospora sp. NPDC003776 | reverse complement strand
AGAGCCGGCCCGCCCCGGGCGGGTGGTTCGGCCGGCACCCGGCTCCGCACCACGCTCCGGCTGGTGGCCTCCGCGGCCCGCCGGTTCACCCACGTCGCCGGGCACGCCTGCACCGCGAGCGTCACCATCGCCGACCCGCCGGCCCGCCCCGTCGCCGCCCGGCCCACCACGGCCGCCGGCCGCTGGCGCTACGCCGTCCAGCGCGGCCCCGGCGCCCCGGTGCTGGTGGTCGCGACGCTGATGGTGCTGATCATGGCCATGCTCGGGGTGGAACGGGTGACCGGGGTCAGTGTGCTGCCCGACCAGCTCTTCGCCGGGCTGCGGACCCCGCCGAAGAAGTTTCCGGTGCTGGCCGCGAGCGCGCCGACGGACATCTCGATCGGCAAGCTCGGCCTGCGGGCGCCGGTGCACCGGGTCGGGCTGGCGTCCGACGGGACCATCGCGGTGCCCGAACTCGCCCGGGCGGGCGAGGCCGGCTGGTACGACCGGGGGCCGACCCCGGGGCAGTACGGCCCGGCGGTGATCGTCGGCCATGTCGACACCACCACGGGCCCGGCCGTCTTCCACGATCTCCGGAAGCTCGACGACGGCGACCGGGTCGAGATCACCCGGGAGGACCACTCGGTGGCGATCTTCGAGGTCACCTCGGTGCAGCGGTACGGCAAGGAGAAGCTCCCGGTGGACGAGATCTTCGGCGACTTCAGCCGGCCGAACCTGCGCCTGATCACCTGCGGCGGCCGGTGGGTGGGCGGCGAGACCGGGTACGCGGACAACCTGGTGGTCTACGCCCAACTGGTGGAGGCGCGCACCGGATGAACCGGCGTCAGGCCGCCTCGGGCTCGGGTTCGCGCAGGTCGAGCCAGTCCGCCCAGCGCGGGTCCGGGGCCCGGTGGCCGAGCACCCGCCACGCCGTGCCCTTCGGGGCGGCCGGCATGATGTGCAGCCGCCAGCCCAACTCGGCCGGGGTCTTGTCGCCCTTGGTGTGGTTGCACCGGGCGCAGGCCGCCACCACGTTCTCCCAGGCGTGCCGCCCGCCCCGGCTGCGCGGGAAGACGTGATCGATGGTCTCGGCCGGCCCCCGGCAGTAGGCGCAGCGCCAGCCGTCCCGGGCGAAGATCGCCCGGCGGGAGAGCCCGACGTGGGTCCGGTACGGCACCCGGACGTAGCGGGTCAGCCGGACCACCGAGGGGACCGGGAGCGCGTTGCGCGCGCTGTGCAGGATGCCGTCACCGTCGGCGACACAGACGGCCTTCGCGGAGAGCACGAGAATCGCGGCGCGACGCACCGACACGACACACAGCGGCTCGTAGGTGGCGTTGAGAACCAGTGCACCGGAGCCCACCGTGGGTCGTATGTCAGGCATCGTGCTCACCCTCCCGGTCCAGCTGCTCCCGCCGCTGCCGCGCCGGCGCCCGCCCCGCGGGCAGCGGGCAACGACACCGACGCCGGCCGGGATCACCGACGTCCGTTGCGCCAATCGTCCCTGATCGCGCCCCGGATTGCACGTACTAATCCTGGGTACCTCGTGAAGCTTTTTCCGGCTGTGGCATGATCACCGGTTCGGTCGCGATGATCACGGGCCGGACCGGTCCGTGGTGCGGCGGTGGGTCAGCAGCCGGCTCCCAGCGACCGTGCGGTACGAAAGCAGGGTGAGTGCCGCCAACCTGATGCTGCGCGCCCTGGCCGCCGCACCCGAACCGAGCCCCAGTTCGAGTCCGACCCCGTCGATCGACTGC
Source organism: Micromonospora sp. NPDC003776 (assembly GCF_053605645.1). Lineage (NCBI taxonomy): Bacteria > Bacillati > Actinomycetota > Actinomycetes > Micromonosporales > Micromonosporaceae > Micromonospora > Micromonospora sp. NPDC003776. The sequence continues at coordinate 4,090 of NZ_JBSGJR010000459.1, read as the reverse complement.
CGGACCGACCCCCTCTGCAAGAACATCTACGACATGACCGGGTCGACCTGGTTCGCCGAGGGCAGCTACTGGATCCTGCTCAAGCCGCTGCGGATCATCCTGATCGTGCTGCTGGCGATGGTCGCGCGCTGGGCACTGCACCGGACGATCAACCGGCTCATCCGGACCACCACCGAGGGCGCCGTGCCCACCCTGCTGCGACCGCTGCGGGAGCGGATCCCGAGCGCCTCGCTGGAACCGGAGCAGTTCGTGCCCGAGCGCCGCCGGCAGCGCGCCGAGGCGATCGGCTCGGTGCTGCGCAGCATGGTGACCGCGTTCGTCTTCGGCATCGCCCTGCTGATGGTGCTCAAGGAGTTCAGTTTCGACCTGGCGCCGCTGCTGGCCAGCGCCGGGATCGCCGGCGTGGCCCTCGGCTTCGGCGCGCAGAGCCTGGTGAAGGACCTGATCGCCGGCCTGTTCATGTTGATCGAGGACCAGTACGGCGTCGGCGACACCGTCGACCTGGGCGAGGCGACCGGCGTGGTGGAGGCGGTGGGCCTGCGGGTCACCACGGTCCGGGACGGGCGCGGCGTGCTCTGGTACATCCGCAACGGCGAGATCATCCGGGTCGGCAACAAGAGCCAGGGCTGGGCCCTGGTGGTGGTCGACCTGCCGATCGGCTTCGCCTCCACGGAGGAGGCCACCGCGGTGCTGCGTACGGCCGCGGCGTCGGTGGCGATGGACCCGGAGCTGGCACCCAGGATCGTGGAGGAGCCGGAGGTGCTCGGCGTCGAACAGATCACGGTGGACGGGGCGGTGATCCGTACGGTGGTCAAGACGACCGCGGACGGGCAGTTCGCGGTCGGCCGCGAGCTGCGCCGCCGGCTGGCCGAGGCGCTGGAGAATTCGGGCATCACGGCGCGGATCGCGGCGGCCCGGCTCTATCCGGGGGTGCCGACCCGCGTCCCGGTACCGGGCGAGACGGGCACCGGCGGCGCGACCTGACGGTAGCCACCGTGTCGGTCGATTTCGGGGGGTCGCGCGCCGCGCGGCCCCTCGGGTATCGTCCGTTCGTTCAGTCGGAGATGCGACGATCAATCCGTTCGCCCTAGCCAGCTCTCAGACGATCGGGCAGAATCCGGTGCACACGTTCCCCCTGGGGGCGTGCTCGTGTCCTCGCTGATCCGTAGATCTGACGACGGTCCCCGGTAGGGCCATCACGAGTGGCCGCACCGAGGACGATGGAGGCGACGGTGTCCGACGAGCGACCCGCCCCGGAGGGCCCGGCCACTTTTCGCGACGTTTTCGGCCAGGCCGAGTTCCGCGCCCTCTTCGCGGCCAACGCCCTCTCCTGGGTCGGCGACTACATCGCCAAGGCGGCCGTCACGGTGCTGGTCTACCGGCAGACCGAATCGGTCGCGCTCTCCGCGGTCGCGTTCGCGGCCAGCTACCTGCCCTGGTTGATCGGTGGCCCGCTGCTCGCCGCGCTGGCCGAACGGCACCGCTACCGCGAGGTCATGGTCGCGTGCGACCTGGTCCGGATGGCACTGATGCTGCTGGTGGCGGTGCCCGGGATACCGCCCTGGGCGATCCTCGCCCTGCTCTTCGCCGCCACGCTGGCCAATCCGCCGAGTCAGGCGGCGCGCTCCGCGGTCTCCCCGCAGATCCTGCACGGCGACCGGCTCGTCGTCGGCCTCTCCGTGATGACGAGTGCCGGCCAGGCCGCCCAGGTCGTCGGTTACCTGCTGGGCGCCGCGATCGCCGCGGTCAGTCCGGCCGCCGCCCTGCTGATCAACGCGGTCACCTTCGCGGCGTCGGCCGCGCTGGTCCGGTTCGGCATGCGGGACCGGCCGCCCGCGATGACCGCCGCGCACCGCAGTCACCTGCTCCGGGAGACCGGCCAGGGCTTCCGGATCGTCTTCGGCCAGCCGGTCCTGCGGGCGATCGCCGTGCTGGTGTTCAGCGCGATGCTCTTCTCCATCGTGCCGGAGGGCCTCGCGGCGGCCTGGGCCGCCGAGCGCGGCGGCAGTCTCGGCAGCGGCCCCGCCCAGGCCATCATCATGGCCGCCAACCCGGTCGGCTACGTGCTCGGCGGGTTGGTGGTGGGCCGGCTGGTCGGCCCGGCCCGCCGGCTGGCGCTGATGCGCCCGCTGGCGGTGCTCGGCCCGGCGGTGCTGGTCCCCGCGCTGCTCGACCCGCCGCCCCTCGTGGTGGCGCTCCTCGCGGCGGCGTGCGGCTTCGCCGCCGCGGGGCTGCTGCCGGTGGCGAACGGCCTCTTCGTCCGCGCCCTGCCCGACGGCTACCGAGCCCGGGCGTTCGGCGTGATGGCGAGCGGAACGCAGATCATCCAGGGTGCGGCCGTGCTGGCGACCGGGGCACTCGCCGACCGGTTCGCCATCCCGCTGGTGGTCGGCGTGTGGAGCGCCGCCGGCGTCGTGCTGATGCTCGGGGCGGCGCTCGCCTGGCCCCGTCGGGAGACGGTGGAGGCGGCGGTCGACGCCGCCCGGCGGCGCGAGCCGGCGGTGGTGCCGAGCGGGCGACGGCCCGACGCGGCGAGCCGCGGCGCCGCCCCGACGACCGCCGGGGAGCGGTCCGGGGACCGGAACCGGCGCCGGCACGCGGTGACCTGACCCGCACCGGGCCGGTGGGCGGGAGTCGGCCCCAGACCGCACCTGGCAGGATGTAACCGTGACTTCCCCAGGCGAGTCGATGACCCTCTTCGAGGCGATCGGCGGCGAGCCCGCCTTCCGCAAGCTGGTGGACGAGTTCTACGCCGGCGTCGCCACCGACCCGCTGCTGCGGCCCATGTACCCGGAGGAGGATCTCGGCCCGGCGGCCGACCGGCTGACCCTCTTCCTCATGCAGTACTGGGGCGGCCCGCACACCTACTCGGACCAGCGCGGCCACCCTCGACTGCGGATGCGGCACGCGCCGTTCCGGATCGGAGCGGCCGAGCGGGACGCCTGGCTGCACCACATGCGGCGTGCGGTGGACCGGTTGAACCTGCCACCGGAGCTCGCCGGCGCGCTCTGGGACTACCTCGAGCGGGCCGCGTACTTCATGGTCAACGTGGTGGAGGACCCGGCCGCCGGGGCCTGACGGCCCCGGGCGGCGGGCTCAGAGCAGGGCACCCTCGTCGTGCAGCCAGTCGACGAAGGTGGTGGCCACCGCGGCACCGCAGTCGAGCATCTCGACCAGCAGGGCGTCGTGGGCGCCGGCACCGAGCGGGACCTGGAGCTCCGCGTAGATCGGGAGCTGGCCGCGCTCGGTCGGGTCGCCGATGTACGCCTTGCAGAACCGGCGGGTGTGGTTCCACTCGTTGACCACCCGGTAGGCGCGGTCCGCCCAGTCGGGCGGCACGGTCGCATGCGGCCGGGCCCGCATCACCAGGATCTCGTCGTCCGGGCCTTCGAGCGTCACCAGGACCGCGTGCCGCTCCCACATGGCCAGCAGGTTCCCGTCGCCGTCGGCCAGGTAGCGCACGTCGAGCAGGTCGAGCGCGTCGCAGACCCGGTTGAGGGTGACCGGACCGACGGTCGCCGGCATGTCGGGGGTCACCGGCCGCTCAACGGCGGCGTCGTCCCCGGGCTGGCGGGGCACCGGTGGACCGCACCGGACGCTGTCATCCACTGTGATCCCGCTTCGAGTTTCCGGATCGCCGCCGGCGGCGGGACCTGGGCGCCATGACCACCACGGCATCGCTCGCGCACCTCACTCCCCAGCGGATCCAGTCGCCTACGGTGCGTTGGATCCGAGGATGGACGGTACCCGGACAGCCGGGTTAGGGCATCCCCCCAACGGATGCACCAAACCGGAAGAACGACCGGGGGTCAACCGTTCGGACGACCGATTGTGGGCGTCAAGCTGAGTTCGGCGACCTTCCGCGACCAGGCCGCTCCGTATGGTCCCACCAGGCCGACCCAACGGCCGGCGACCCGCACCTGGACCTCGCCGGCGCCGAGGAAGCCCATCCGGACCAGCCCCTGGACCAGCCGTTGCGGCACCTCCACGGGGCTGGCCGGAGCGTCGTCCGGGGTGACCACCACCGCGACGTGGTCCAGCAGGGCGTCGCGCAGCGCCCGCTGCCCCACCGCGCGACCCGCCACGCCGT
>NZ_JBSGJR010000458.1:0-5838 GCF_053605645.1 Micromonospora sp. NPDC003776 | reverse complement strand
GCGGCGGTGGGGGCGGTGCGGCGGCGGGCGGGTCAGATGGCGAGGGCGGCGCTGGCGGTGCTGCCCGTGGGCGGGGGAAGGAGCGCCGACGACACGCCCTCGGCGGCCAGCGCGGTCCGCAGCCGCTGCAGGTCGGCGCCGAAGCGGACCAGGTCCGCCGAATCCACCGGCGTCGGCGGCGCGCCCAGCACTAGGCCGGTGGCCGGTTCGGGCCAGCCCGGCACGGTGGCCACCAGACCGGCGCGTACCTCCTCGTCGATGACGTGGGTGAAGACCGTGCCGGGCGCGACCACCTCGGCGACCGCGGCGATCGCCCGGTCGACGGCCGTCGGATCGGCCGGGGCCGGGCCCGGGCCGTCGGCCAGGGTGGCGGCCTCCCGTAGCCCGGCGGCCTTCGCCTCGGCGGTGCCCAGCGAGAAGAGGTCCAGCGCGGCGTCCCGGACCAGGGCGCGGGCGCCCTCGCCCTCCTCGGCGCCCGCCACGCCCGGGTAGCCCCGGACCACGGCCACCGGCACCTGGTCGCACTTGCCCTTGATCAGTTCGCCGGCGCCCGCCAGCTCGTCCACCACGGCGAGCTGGGTGAGCTGCAGTTCGTTGCCGTACGGGTCGATCTCGCCGCGGTGGTCGCGGATCGCCGGCATCCCGGCCACGCCGAGGGCCACGTCGGTGAGGCCGTTGCGCCACGGCCGGCCCATCGTGTCGCTGATGATCACGGCGACGTCCAGCTGGTACCGCTCGCGCAGCGCGGCCCGCAACGCCCGGGCCGACGCGTCCGGGTCCTTCGGCAGCAGCACCAGGCGGGTCTTGTCCACGTTCGACGCGTCGATGCCGGCGGAGGCCATCACGAAGCCGTGATGGGTCTGCACGATCCGGGTCGCACCCCGGGTGGCCACCACCCGGGCCGTCTCGCCGGCGAGCACCTCGTCCTTCGCGGCGAGCCGCTCGGGACCGTCCGCCGGCACGTCGACCAGGCGGCCCTCCGCCTTCGAGACGATCTTGCTGGTAACCACCAGCACGTCTCCGTCGCGCAGCCACGGCGCGGCGGTGGCGATCACCGCCGCCAGGTCGTCGCCCTCGGTCACGTCGCCGATGCCCAGCACCGGCAGGATCTCCAGCCTCACATCAGCTCCAACGCGGCCCGGACCATCGCCGCCGTGACCGCCTCGTCGGTCATCCGCAACGGCGCCGAGCGTACGGTCACGTCCGGCACCACCGTCCCCTCGTCCTCGGGGGCGACCAGCCAGCCGTCGAGCAGCCCGCCCGCCGACCGGCCACCGTAGAGGCCGCCCACCCCGGCCCCGCTGCACTCCACCCCGAGCACGGCGAGGCAACGGTCGGCCATCCCGCGTACCGGGGCGCCACCGATGATCGGAGAGACCCCGACCACCGGAGCCGGCCCGTCGGTCACCGCCTCGCGCAGTCCCGGCACGGCCAGGATCGGGGCGATGCTCACCACCGGGTTGCTCGGGGCGATCAGCACCACGTCGGCCGCGGCGATCGCCTCCCGGACGCCGGGCGCCGGCTTCGCCGACTCCGCGCCGACGAAGACGAACCGGTGGGTGGGCAGCTGCGCCCGGTGGCGCACCCACCACTCCTGGAAGTGGATCGCCCGCTGGCCTCCGTCGACGTCGACCACCACGTGCGTCTCCAGCCGGTCGTCGGTCGCCGGCAGCAGGCGTACGCCGGGCTGCCAGCGGGTGGCGAGCGCCTCGGTCACCTGGGACAGCGGGTAGCCGGCGTTGAGCATCGTGGTCCGGACCAGGTGGGTGGCGATGTCCTTGTCGCCCAGCCCGAACCAGGTCGGCTCGGCGCCGTACGCGGCCAGCTCGGACTTGACCGTCCAGGTCTCGCCCACCCGGCCCCAGCCCCGTTCGGGGTCGGCGCCGCCGCCCAGCGTGTACATCACGCTGTCCAGGTCGGGGCAGACCTTCAGCCCGTGCAGCAGCAGATCGTCGCCGACGTTGACCACGGCGGTCACGTCGGCCCCCACCTCACGGGCGTACGCCCGGACACCGAGCAGGAACCGGGCGCCCCCGATTCCGCCGGTCAGAACCACGATGCGCATGGCGTCCATCCTTCCGCACGTGCGGCTGTCGATCCGGTCGTGCCCGGTGCGACTAGGCTCACGTCCGGAAACTGTCCGTTTTCGTCCCCAGGGGGAGTTCGTGACCAGCCCCGCCGAGCCCGCGTCCGGCGACGCGACGCAGGCCAGCCAGGTGACCAAGCCATTGCGCGAACTGGCCGCGCTCGTCCTGCTCGGCGCGAACGCCGTGCTGCTCTTCGTCGGCCTGCTGCGCCTGCTGGTACCGACCGACGACTACAGCACCTTCAGCAGCCGGGCGGGAAGCACCTTCTTCGCCTTCGTCGGCGTCGAGTCGGCCGTGCTGCCGCTGCTGGCGGTGCTGCTGGCCACCCACGTACGCCCGGCGCTGCCGAAGGCGAAACTGATCACCCAGGCGGCCCTCGGCGAGTACGCGTTCGCCGCCCTGTTCGGCGCGCTCACCCTGCTGATCTGGCTGGTCGGCCGGCTCGCCGCCGCCGAGGTGCTGGACGCGTTCCTCGGCCTGCTCACCCGGGTGGCCTGGCTGGCCATCTTCGGGATCGCGGCGTTCGTGGTGTTCCACATCTGGCGTCGGCTCTACTACGTCGCCAAGCCCAAGCCGCAACCCGGCGTGTACGGGCAGCCCCAGCCCGGCTGGCCGCAGCAGCCGGGTGGCTATCCCGGCCAGCCGGGCGGCTACCCGCCCCCGGGCCACGGCGGGTACGTCCCCGGCGGCCAGCCGAACCAGCCGGTGCCCGGCCAGTACGGCGTCCCGCAGTCGGCCCCGCCCTTCAACGCCACCCCGCCGCACGCCCCGCAGTCCGCGCCGCCGTTCGGCTCCCCGCACCCGGCGCCGCCGTTCGGCCAGCCGCCGTCGGCGGACCCGACCCAGGCCATCCCGCGCCAGCCGGCCGAGTTCGGCCAGCCGTCCCCGCAGGACAGCGACCGCACCCAGCGCTTCGACCGGGACGACCCCAACCACCCCCGCTGACCCGCCCGCCCCGCCGCGCACGCCGAGCCGCGCGCACGCCGAGCCCCGCGCACGCCGAGCGCACGCCGAGCCGCGCGCACGGCAAGGCGCCGCACGACGAGGCGACTGATTCATGGAAAGAGTGGCTTCCCCGACCCGGGAGGCCACTCTTTCCATGAACGAGACCCGTCCAGGAATGAGGGCCGCCCAAGAACGGGGCCCGTCCGGGAACGAGGGCCGTCCAGGAACGAGGGCCGGGTGGCGGGGTCGGATGGGTGCCGGTCGTCCAGCGCCTAGGCTGGACGGATGGTTGATCGCACCGAGCCCGCGCCGACGGAGGCGAGTGTCCGGCGGGCGCTGCGCCGGGCCGCGACCGGGCGCGCGCTGGATGTCGACGAGGCGAGCACGCTGCTGACCGCGCGCGGCGACGCGCTGGACGAGCTGCTCCGGATCGCCGGTGAGGTGCGCGACGCCGGACTGCGCGAGGCGGGGCGTCCGGGCGTGGTCACCTTTTCCAAGAAGGTCTTCATCCCACTGACCCGGCTCTGCCGGGACCGCTGCCACTACTGCACCTTCGCCACGGTGCCGCACCGGCTGCCCGCCGCGTACCTGGAGCGGGACGAGGTGCTGGCGATCGCCCGGGCGGGCGCCGCGCAGGGCTGCAAGGAGGCGTTGTTCACCCTCGGCGACCGGCCGGAGGAGCGCTGGCCGGCGGCCCGCCGGTGGCTGGACGAGCGGGGCTACGACTCCACCCTCGACTACCTGCGCGCCTGCGCGGTGGCGGTGCTGGAGGAGACCGGGCTGCTGCCCCACCTCAACCCGGGCGTGCTGTCCTGGTCGGAGCTGCAACGGCTCAAGCCGGTGGCGCCGAGCATGGGCATGATGCTGGAGACGACCGCGACCCGGCTTTGGTCGGAGCCGGGCGGGCCGCACTTCGGCTCGCCGGACAAGGAGCCGGCGGTCCGGCTCCGGGTGCTCGACGACGCCGGCCGGGTCGGGGTGCCGTTCACCACCGGCATCCTGATCGGCATCGGGGAGACCCTGCCCGAGCGGGTGGACGCGCTCTTCGCGATCCGCCGGCGGCTGCGGGAGTACGGCCACCTCCAGGAGGTGATCGTGCAGAACTTCCGCGCCAAGCCGGACACCGCGATGCGCGGGATGCCCGACGCGGAGCTGCACGACCTGGCCGCGACGGTCGCGGTGACCCGGATCCTGCTCGGCCCGAGGGCCCGGGTCCAGGCTCCGCCGAACCTCATCGAGGGGGAGTACGACCTGCTGCTGCGGGCCGGCATCGACGACTGGGGTGGGGTCTCGCCGGTCACCCCGGATCACGTGAACCCGGAGCGGCCCTGGCCGCAGCTCGACGAGCTGGCCCGGCGTACCGCCAAGGCCGGCTTCACCCTCCGGGAGCGGTTGACCGTCTACCCCGAGTACGTCCGGGCCGGCGACCCGTGGCTGGACCCGCGCCTGCTGCCGCACGTCACCGCCCTCGCCGACCCGGCGACCGGGCTCGCCGTCGAGGCGGCCCGCCCGGAGGGCCGCCCCTGGCAGGAGCCGGAGGAGGTGTTCGGCGGGCGGACCGACCTGCACGCCACCATCGACACCACCGGCCGCACCGGGGACCGGCGCGGCGACTTCGACAGCGTCTACGGCGACTGGAACGAGGTCGCCGGCAAGGTGGCCCCCGTACCCGGGAACAGCGCCGTGACCAGCACCGACGCCGAGCTGCGCGCGGGCCTGCGGCTGGCCGCGGACGACCCGGCGGCGCTGCTCGCCCCGGCGCACGAGGCGAAGGCGCTGGCGCTGTTCGGCGCCGACGGGCCGGCGCTGGACGAGCTGTGCCGGATCGCCGACGACGTCCGCCGGGACGCGGTCGGCGACGACGTCACCTACGTGGTCAACCGCAACATCAACTTCAGCAACGTCTGCTACGTCGGCTGCCGGTTCTGCGCGTTCGCCCAGCGGGAGACCGACGCGGACGCGTTCCGGCTCTCCCTCGACCAGGTCGCCGACCGGGCCGAGGAGGCGTGGGCGGCCGGCGCCAGCGAGGTGTGCCTGCAGGGCGGCATCGACCCGAAGCTGCCGGTCACCGGGTACGCGGACCTCGTCCGGGCGATCAAGGCCCGGGTCCCGGGGATGCACGTGCACGCGTTCTCGCCGATGGAGATCGTCACCGCGGCGGCCAAGGCCGGGGTGCCGGTGAAGGAGTGGCTGCTCCAGCTCCGCGAGGCCGGGCTGGACACCATCCCGGGGACCGCCGCCGAGATCCTCGACGACGAGGTGCGCTGGGTGCTGACCAAGGGCAAGCTGCCGGCCGCCGCCTGGGTCGAGGTGGTCAGCACGGCCCACCAGCTGGGCATCCGGTCCAGCTCCACGATGATGTACGGCCACGTGGACCATCCCGGCCAGTGGCTCGCCCACTTCCGGGTGCTGGCCGGGGTGCAGGACCGCACCGGCGGCTTCACCGAGTTCGTGGCGCTGCCCTTCGTGCACACCAACGCGCCCATCTACCTGGCGGGGATCGCCCGCCCGGGGCCGACCTGGCGGGAGAACCGGGCGGTGCACGCGATGGCCCGGCTGCTGCTGCACGGCCGGATCGCCAACATCCAGTGCTCCTGGGTGAAGCTCGGCGACGAGGGCACCGTGGCGATGCTCCGGGGCGGCTGCAACGACCTGGGCGGCACCCTGATGGAGGAGACCATCTCCCGGATGGCCGGGTCGGGCAACGGCTCGGCCCGGACCGAGGAGCAGCTCCGGGCGATCGCGGCGGCGGCCGGCCGGCCGGCCCGCAGGCGGACGACCGCGTACGGTCACGCCCGCGCCTGAC
>NZ_JBSGJR010000457.1:0-5858 GCF_053605645.1 Micromonospora sp. NPDC003776 | reverse complement strand
GCCTGCACGCGCTCGCCGCGGCGGCCGGCCTGGTCGCGCCCCGGCTCCTCGGCGACCTCGTCGAGGGGATCTCGCGCGGGGTCGGCGCGGTCACCGTGGACCGGGTCGCGCTGGCCATCGCCGGTTTCGTCGTGGTCCAGTCGGTGCTGGTCCGCTTCGCCCACCTGGCCTCGGCCCGGCTCGGCGAGCGGGTTCTCGCCCAGCTGCGCGAGGAGTTCGTCGACCGGGTGCTCGCGCTTCCCCTGTCCACGGTGGAGCGGGCCGGCACCGGCGACCTGCTCACCCGCACCTCCCGGGACGTGGCCGCGCTGTCCCGCACGGTCCGCTTCGCCGCGCCCGAGACGTTGATCTCGGCGGTCACCGTGCTGCTGATCCTCGGGGCGCTGGTGCTGACCGGGCCGCTGCTGGTGCTGCCCTGCCTGATCGCGGTGCCGATGCTCTGGGTCGGCACCCGCTGGTACCTGCGCCGGGCGCCGGCCGGCTACCTGCGGGAGAACGCCGCCTACTCGGACATCACCGACGGGATCAGCGAGACGGTCGAGGGCGCGCGGACCACCGAGGCGCTGCGGCAGCAGGCCCGCCGCCGGGCCCGCAGCGACGCCGACATCCGCCGGTCGTACGCGGCCGAGCGCTACACGCTCAACCTGCGGACCGTCTTCTTCCCGGTGGCCGAGATCGGCTACCTGCTGCCGGTGGTCGGCACGCTGCTGCTCGGCGGCTGGTTCTATCTCGAGGGCTGGGTGAGCCTCGGCCAGGTCACCGCGGCGACCCTCTACGCCCAGCAGCTGGTGGACCCGGTCGACCGGCTGCTCTCCTGGCTGGACGAGTTCCAGGTCGGCGGCGCCTCACTGGCCCGGCTGCTCGGCGTGGCCGCCGACGCCGCCGAGCCCGATCCGGTGGCGTCACCCGCCCGAGGGCGGGCACCGACGGGCGGCCGGCTCGCCGCCCACGACGTCCGGTACGCGTACCGCGCGGGCCACGACGTGCTGCACGGGGTGACCCTGGTGCCCCGGCCGGGCGAGAAGCTGGCCATGGTCGGCCCGTCCGGCGCCGGCAAGTCCACCCTCGGGCGGCTGCTGGCCGGGGTGCATGTACCCCGGGCCGGCTCGGTCACGGTGAACGGCCGGCCGCTGGGCGAACTGCCCCTGGGCGAGCTGCGTACCCACGTCGCGCTGGTCAGCCAGGAGCACCACGTCTTCATCGGCACGCTGGCCGACAACGTGGCGATGGTCCGGCCGGCCGCCGATTCCGCCGAGGTCCGGGCGGCACTGGCCGCGGTCGACGCGCTGGACTGGGCGGAGGCGCTCCCGGCCGGGCTGGACACCCGGGTCGGCGCGGACGGCCACCCGCTCTCCCCGGCCCAGGCGCAGCAGCTCGCGCTGGCCCGGCTGGTGCTCGCCGACCCGCACACCCTGGTGCTGGACGAGGCCACCTCGCTGATCGACCCGCGGGCCGCCCGGGCCCTGGAGCGCTCGCTGGCCGCGGTCCTCCAGGGCCGGACGGTCATCGCCATCGCGCACCGGCTCTTCTCCGCCCACGACGCGGACCGGGTGGCGGTGGTCGAGGACGGCCGGATCACCGAGCTGGGGTCGCACGACGAACTGGTCGCGGCGGGTGGCTCGTACGCCGCCCTGTGGCGGTCCTGGCACGGCTGAGTCAGCCGCGGCGCAGGATGCGCCAGGTCGCGTAGCCGCCGGTGAGCAGGGCGAGCAGGAACACCGCCCACACCACGGTGGTGCTGACCTCGACGCCACGGCCGCTGCCGACGTTGGCCGCCGCCGCCGCGACCAGCGAGTCGCTCTGTGCCGGGGGCAGCGCCGCGGGCGGCAGCTGCTGCCACCGGACCAGGCCGGTGCTCTCCAGCATCGTCATGTGGTCGTTGACGAAGGTGTTCGCCTGCTCGGCCAGCTTGCGCACGATCGGGTCCCGGGTGCTGGCCCGGACCGCCCCGATCACCGGGAAGATCTTGCCGTGCGCCACCCGGAGCCGGGTCACGAAGATCTGGTCGAACCGGGCGCCGGTGGCGTTCTGCATCTCGGCCAGCCACCCCTTCTGCTCCGGGGTGGGATCGGTGGGCAGGGTGGCGCCCAGCTTGTTCGCCGCCTGGACCACGAGCTGGTCCAGCACGCCGTGCTGCCGGGCGATCTCCGCGCCGATCTCGCGTACCCGCTTCGACTGGCCCTTCTCGGCGGCCATCTGCCCGGCCGGCATCTCCCAGAGCCCGGCCAGCCGGACGCCGTTCAGCAGGGTCATGTCGGCGGCGTTCAGCTGCTGACCGGGCGCGGGCGCGGCCAGCGCGGTGCCGGGTAGGACGCCGATCCCCGCGACGAGCGCGACGAGCAGCAGCGCCAACCGGTGCGCCACCCGGCGGCGGACAGGTTCCAGCGGTGCCATGGTCGGGGTGCCTCCTCGATCCGGACCGGTACGCGGATGTCGCGGACTGGTACGGATCACGGCACCGATCGGTTCAGCCGGCGCGGGGCCGCGGTCAGCCGACGTCGAGGGGGTCGGCGAGGAGGCGTTCGAAGGCCAGTTCGGCCGCCCCGATCAGCGCCGCGTCGTCGCCGAGCTTCGGGGTACGCAGCCGCACGTGCTCCAGGCAGGCGGGCAGCCCGTTGGAGTTGAGCCGGCTGCGCACCTGGGCGGCGGCGGCCAGATAGAGGTCGCGCATGGTGCCGCCGAAGATGACCATCTCCGGGTTGAAGATGTTGACCAGGTTGGCCACGCCGAAGCCGAGCCAGTCGCCGGCCTGCCGGACGGCGGTCTGGGCGCGGGCGTCGCCCCGGTCGGCGGCGTCGAAGACGGCCCGCAGCGCATCCTGGCCGCGGGCGTCCGAGCGGCCGGCGGCGCGGAGCAGCCCGTGCTCGCCGATCTCGGTCTCCCAGCAGCCCCGGCGCCCGCAGTCGCAGCGCTGGCCGTCCCGGACCACCACCATGTGGCCGACCTCGCCGCTGTACCCGCCGTGCCCGGTCAGCCGCCGGCCGCCGGCGATGATGCCCGCCCCGACGCCGACGTCGCCGTACAGGTAGATGACGTTGTCGCAGTCGGCGGCGACGCCCCGGGCGTGCTCGGCGAAGGCGGCCACGTCGGCCACGTTGCCCACCGTGATCGGTACGTCGATGCCCAGCTCGGCGGCGAGCGCCGCGCCGATCGGCTCGTCCACCCAGCCGGTGGTGGGGCTCAGCCGGACCAGCCCGTCCTCGCGCCGGACCATGCCGCAGACCGCGACCCCGGCCCCGACGCAGATGGAACCCGCCGGGACGGACTGGTGCATCTCCTTGACCGCGCCGGCCAGCAGCGGCGCCGCCTCTCCGGCGACCAGGTTCCGCGGTCGGTCCAGCTCCCGGCTGTCGAGGATCTCACCGCCGAGACCCACCCGCGCGGCCCGCAGCCGGTCCACCTCGACGCTGTACGCGTACGCGTAGACCCGGGCCGACTCGGGCCGGACGACCAGTGACGGTCGTCCGGCCCGGCCGGTCTCCTTCGGCGTCCCCTCGCTGACCAGACCGGCGCCGGCCAGGTCGGCGGTCAGCGCGCCGATGGTGCTGCGGTTGAGCCCGAGCGCGGTGGTCAGCTCCGCCCGGCTGGTCGCCCCGTGCACGTGCACGTAGCGGAGCAGTGCGCCCAGGTTCTGCCGACGGATGTCGTCCTGACTCGGTCCCGCGCGCATTGCCACAGCCATGTCCGTACGGGGTTCAGCGGGTGCCGGTGGCGGCGGCCCGCCGCCGCGACAGCGCGTCGATCGTGGCGGCGGCGAGCAGGACCACGCCGGTCACCACGTACTTCACACCCGAGCTGTAACCCATCAGTCCCATACCGTTGTCGATGACCGCGACCACCGCGCCACCGAGCACGGCGTCGAGGACCCGGCCCTTGCCGCCGAAGAGGCTGGTGCCGCCGATCACCGCCGCGCCGACGGCGTAGAGCAGTACGTTACTGCCACCGGTGTTGGGGTCCACCGAGTTGGCCCGGCTGGCCGCCACGATGCCGCCCACCGCCGCCATCGTGGAGCAGATGACGAAGACGGAGATGCGGATCCGGTCGACGCTGATGCCGGCCCGGCGGGCCGCCTCGGCGTTGCCGCCGACCGCGTAGATGTGCCGGCCGTAGCTGGTCCGGTGCAGCACGAAGGTCCAGAGGACCAGCAGGATCGCGATGATCGGCACCACGATCGGCACGCCCTTGAGCGAGACGACCAGCACGTTGCGGCTGCGCTCCAGGTTGAGCACGTAGACCGCGACGCCGAGGATGACGGCGAGGCCAACGATCCGGGCGGCCACCACGGCGATCGGGTCGGTGAGCAGACCGCGGGCGGCGCGATTGCGGTGCCGCAGCAGCTGCACGGCCGCGTAGCCGGCGACGGCCACGGCGGCAAGCGTCCAGCCCAGCGCGGGGGAGAGGTTGCGGTTGGCGATCGCGACCAGGGTGTCGTCCCGCACCGAGATGTTGGCGCCCGACTTCATCAGCATCAGCACGACGCCCTGGAAGGCGAGGAAGCCGGCCAGCGTGACCACGAAGGACGGGATGCCGACCTTCGCCACCAGCAGGCCGAGCACGGTGCCGATCACCACGCCGGTGACGATGGCGGCGAGCACCGCGACGTACCAGGGGTAGCCGAGCACGGTGACCACGTTGGCCAGGATGGCGGCGCAGACGCCGCTGGCGAAGCCGGCCGACAGGTCGATCTCGCCGAGCAGCAGGACGAAGACCAGCCCCATCGCGATGAGGGTGACCGCGGCGCCCTGGGTGAAGAGGTTCGCGAAGTTGCCGGCCGTGAAGAACGACGGGCGCGCGATCGAGAAGCCGAGGCAGAGCGCGAGGAGCATGACGACCGCGGGCAGCGCGCCGATGTCGCCACCGCGTACCCGGCGCCAGTAGTTGTTCAGGTGGCTGCCCACCGTCGGTGTCGGCGCGACGGCGGCGGGGCCTTCCTTCTTCACGGCGGTGGTGGTCATCGGAGGGCTCCTGGAGTCGTGTCGGCCGGCGCGCCCGCGCCCGCGCCGTTGCCGTTGCTGCCGGGTTCGGCAGGGAGGCCGAGGTTGCCGGAGCGACCGGCGGTGATCAGCTCGACCACCTGCGAGTGGGTGATGTCGGTGGTCTTCACCTGGGCGACCATCTGGCCGAGGTAGAGCGCGGCGATCCGGTCGGAGACCGCGAAGACGTCGTTCATGTTGTGCGAGATGAGCACCACGGCCAGGCCGTTGTCGGCCAGTCGGCGGACCAGTTCGAGCACCTGCGCGGTCTGCGCGACGCCGAGCGCGGCGGTCGGCTCGTCCAGGATGACCAGCTTGCTGTTCCAGAGCACGGCCTTGGCGATCGCCACGGTCTGCCGCTGGCCGCCGGAGAGGCTGGCGACGTGCTGGCGTAGCGACTTCACGGTGCGGACGCTCAGCCCGGCCAGGGTCTCGGCGGCCATCTGCTCCATGGTCGGCTCGTCGAGCACGATGCCGCTGCGCTTCTCCCGGCCGAGGAACATGTTCTGCACGATG
The DNA here is from genome assembly GCF_053605645.1 of Micromonospora sp. NPDC003776. Classification (NCBI taxonomy): domain Bacteria; kingdom Bacillati; phylum Actinomycetota; class Actinomycetes; order Micromonosporales; family Micromonosporaceae; genus Micromonospora; species Micromonospora sp. NPDC003776. The sequence continues at coordinate 369 of NZ_JBSGJR010000457.1, read as the reverse complement.
TCGAGGTTGTCGCAGAGCGCCAGGTCCTGGTAGACGACCTCGATCCCGAGCGCGGCGGCGTCGCGGGGGCTGTTGATGCTCACCGGCTGGCCGTCGAAGAGGAAGTCGCCGGAGTCGGTGGGGTAGATGCCGCTGATGCACTTGACCAGGGTCGACTTGCCGGCGCCGTTGTCGCCGACCAGCGCGGTCACCTCGCCGGCGTGCGCGGCGAAGGCGACGTCACGCAGCACCTGGACGGGGCCGAAGCTCTTGTCGATCCCGCGCAGCTCCAGCAGGGGGGTTGCGGACACGGGGTTCTCCTTTGGACGGAGGGAGGTCTCGGATCCCGTCCGGCGCGGGAGCCGCCCGGCACGGGAGAACCCGTGCCGG
>NZ_JBSGJR010000456.1:0-5894 GCF_053605645.1 Micromonospora sp. NPDC003776 | reverse complement strand
GTCCGCCAGGCCGAGGCCGAGCCGCGCGGCCGCGTCGGCCACGTCCAGCACGGCCTCCGCGCGCAGCTCCGGGTCGCGGACCACACCGCCCGCGCCGACCCGCTCCTTGCCGACCTCGAACTGCGGCTTCACCATCAGCGCCAGGTCGCCGTCGGGGGCGGTGCAGCTCGAAAGGGCCGGCAGCACCAGGCGCAGCGAGATGAACGACAGGTCGGCGACCGTGAGGTCCACCTCGCCGCCGATCGCCTCCGGGGTGAGGGTACGCACGTTGGTGCGCTCGAAGACCCGTACCCGCGGATCGTTGCGCAGCGACCAGGCGAGCTGCCCGTAGCCGACGTCGACGGCCACCACCTCGGCGGCGTCGGCGCGCAGCAGCACGTCGGTGAACCCGCCGGTGGAGGCGCCCGCGTCCAGGCAGCGCCGGCCGGCGACGGTCAGCCCGCCGCGGCCGAACGCGGCCAGGGCGCCCGCCAGCTTGTGCCCGCCCCGGGAGACGTACTCGGTGGCGGGATCCTCACCGGTGACCAGCAGCGGATCGGCGGGGTCGACCATCGCGGCGGGCTTGCGGGCCGGCACCCCGCGCAGCTGGACGCGGCCGGCCTCCACCAGCGCGGCGGCCTGCTCGCGGGAGCGGGCCAGGCCGCGGCGGACGAGTTCGGCATCCAGCCGGGTACGACGTGCCATGGGTGGTTCTTCTCCGGTGGGTCAGGCCTGGTCGATGCTGGCCAGGGTCTCGCGCAGCGTCTCGTACGCCGCCTCGTACTGGGCGATCTGGTCGGCCGGGGAGAGCGGCTCGGCGTTGATCATGGCCTGCACGGCGGCGTCCACCGCCGGGTGCCGGCCCTCGCCGACCTCCTCCACCGGCGCGGGACGCACGCCGGGCGGCGGACCGGGCCGGGGACCGCCCAGCGGCGGGCCGGGACGCGGGCCCGGCGGCGGGCCGGGACGGTACGGGGCGGTCACGATCCGTCACCTCCGGCCTGCTCGCGCCCGCCGGCCTTCTTCGCTGGCCGGACCGGCGCGGCCGGCGACTCCTCCGCCGGGGTACGCGCCACCGTCGCCGCAGGCTTCTTCGCGATCGCCTTCTTCGCCACGGCCTTCTTCGCCACCGCCTTGGTCGGGGCGGCCTCCGCCGGGGCGGACGGGGCGGCCTCCGCCGGGGCGGCCTCGGCCCGCTCGGCCCCGCCCGGCTCGGCCGGGGTCGGCCCGGGCTCCGGGGCGGGCCCGGTCGGGGTGCCCTTCGCCTCGCGCAGCTGCCGTTCCAGCTCGCGCACCCGGCGGGTCAGCTCGGCCACCTCATCGGCGGTGGCCAGCCCGACCGCGCCCAGCGCGCGGTCCACCTCGAAGCGGACCAGTTTGGTCAGCGCCTCGCGGTTGGCCATTCCGGTGGCCACGAGCTCCTCGGCGAGTGACTGGAGCTGGGCGGCCGTCGCGCCGCCCTGCCCGACCACGCGCCGCACCGCGTCCTGGGCCTTCTTCCGGGGCGCCTCGGTCAGGCCCATGGCCAGCTCGAGGTAGGCGCGCCACGCGTCCTGCATGCCTGAGTCCTTCCACGGGGCGGGGTGTGCAGGTGTCACGCTACCGGGCGCCGGGGACGCCCCATTGCGGTACGGTGCCGGGGAACGGCGTGGCGAGCGGTGAGGAGACGATGTGGCCAGCGTGGACGAGTGCCGGCAGGCGTTGCAGGAGCTGGCCGCCCGGCTGGACCGGCACGCCGAGATGCAGGGCCGGATCGACCTGGACCGCACCCTGGCCTGCCGGATCACCGACCTGGACACCGCGTTCCACGGCCGCATCGCGGGCGGCCGGCTGCTCGACCTGTGCGACGGCGACGACCCCAAGGCCAAGATCGCACTGAGCACCAGCAGCGACGACTTGGTCGCCCTGGTGCACGGTCAGCTGGACATCGCCAAGGCGGTCGGCTCCCGCCGGGTGTCCATCAAGGCCAACCCGTTCGACCTGATGAAGCTCCGCAAGCTGCTCTGAGCGGTCAGTCCGCGAGGCCCAGCTCGGCGAGGGTCCGCTCCGCGGCCGAAGACGCCGCCCGCACCCGCACCCGCGCCCCGGTCCCCGTCGACCAGGCGACCGCGCAGAGCGCGGCGAGGGCGTCGAGCGGACGACCAGCGCCGTCGAGGAGCAGTCCGTCGTCGGCCACACTCGCCGACCAGCCGCCCGCGTCCGGCGCGCCGGGCACCCGCACCACCGCCGCCGGTTCGAAGAGCCCCGCGAGGTCCGCCGCGACGTACGTCGGCCGCCGCTGCTCGGGCGCCGCCAGCAGCTCGGGTACGTCGCTGACCCCGGTGAGCACCAGCAGGCAGTCCAGCCCCGCCCGGCGGGCGCCCTCGATGTCGGTGTCCAGCCGGTCGCCGACCACCAGGGTCCGCCCCGCGCCGGCCCGGCGCGCCGCGGTGGCGAACAGTGCCGGCTCCGGCTTGCCCACCACCACGTCCGGATCCCGGCCCAGCGCGGTACGCAGCACCGCCACTAGCGAGCCGTTGCCCGGCAACGGGCCCCGCGGGCTGGGCAGCGTGCGGTCGGTGTTGGTCGCGTACCAGGGGGCGCCGGCACGGACCGCCAGGGACGCCTCGGCCAGGTCGGCCCAGCCGACGTCCGGGCCGTACCCCTGGGCGACCGCCGCCGGGTTCTCGTCGGCCAGGGCCACCGGACGCAGGCCGACCGCGCGCAGCTCGGCGCGGAGCGCCTCCGCCCCGACCACCAGCACCGGCGCGCCGGCGGGCAGCCGGTCGCGCAGCAACTCGGCGGTGGCCGCCGCGGAGGTCAGCACCTCCTCCGGCCGGGCCGGCACGCCCATGCCGGTGAGCAGGTCGGCCACCTCGCTGGAGCGCCGGGAGGCGTTGTTCGTCGCGTACGCCACGGACCGGCCCTCGGCGTGCAGCCGGCCCACCGCCTCCACGGCGCCGGGGATCGGCCGGTCGATCAGGTAGATCACCCCGTCCAGGTCGAAGACGACCAGCGAGTACCCGTCGACCAGCCGTTCTCCGGCCGGTGCCTCCCCGACGCTCCCGGTCACCGCCGGTCCGCCTCCGCCGTGCGGTCACCGCCGTCGGTCACCGGCTCGCCGCTGGCACGGGTGTCCCCGGCGAGGGCCTCGGCCGCATCGTCGGTCAGCTCGTCGTCGGCGAGGTCCGCGCCGTCGCGGTCCCGGTAGCCGGCCGCCTCGCCGCCCCGGTCGACGTCGCCCGCCGCCGGATCCTCGTCGTCGCGCAGCCGGGCGTCGCCGTCGTCCTCGTCGCCGAACTCGTCGTCCTCGTCATCGTCGTCCGCGGCGTCGTCCGCGAACTCGGCGTCGGTGTCGAGGTCGTCGTCCTCGTCATCGTCGTCGTCGTCATCGGCGTAACGGGCGTCGACGTCGTCCGGGTCCAGGTCGTCCGTCTCGTCGGCGTCGACGTCGAGGTCGTCCTCGCCATCTCCGTCGAGGTCGTCGTCCGCGGCGGAGTCGGCGCCGCCGACCAGGTCGGCGTCCGGGCGGGCCGGCACGGCCCCCGGCGCGCCCGGTCCGGCCGCGAACTCCTCGTCCTCCTCGTCGTCGCCCTCGATGACCACGCCGTCGAGCTCCAGCAGCCGCTCGGCGGCGTCGGTCTCACCCTCGGCGTCCAGGTCGGCGGCCCGGGAGAACCACTCCCGCGCCTCCTCGCGCCGTCCCACGGCGAGCAGCGCGTCCGCGTACGCGTACCGCAGCCGCGCCGCCCACGGCTCGGACGAGTCGGCGGTCAGCTCGCGGACCTGCAGCATCGCCACGGCCGCGTCCTTCTGCCCGAGGTCGCCCCGCGCACCGGCCGCCACGATGAGCAGCTCGATCGCCACGGACTGGTCGAGCTTCTCCCGGTCCGCGCCCCGGAACAGGTCGATCGCCCGCTCCGGCCGGCCCAGCGCCCGCTCGCAGTCGGCCAGCACGGCCAGGTGGCTCTGCAGCCCGGTCATCCGGTGGTACGTCCGCAGCTCGGCGATCGCCGTCTGCCACTCGCCGGCGTGGTACGCGGCCAGCCCGACGGCCTCCCGCACCGCGGCGATCCGCGAGGCCAGCCGACGCGCCGCCATGGCGTGCGCCAGCGCCTCCGGTGGGTTGTCATCGATCAGCAGGCCGGTCGCCACCAGGTGCCGGGCGACGCTCTCCGCCACCGGCTTGGCCAGCGACAGCAGCTCGGCCCGAACGCTCGAGTCGAGATCGCTCGCCACCACGTCGTCCGGCAGCGCCGGCGCGGCGACCCGCTCACCCTCCCGGCCCTCGCCGTGCTCCCGCCGGTCGTCCCGCCGCTCGCGGTCCGGCCCGTAGCCGCCCGCCCGGCCGTCCTCCCGGCGCGGGCGGTCACCGTACCCACGGCGCTCGCCAGCCCGCTCGGTACGCTCCCGGCCGCCCCGGAAGCCACCCTCACGCTCCTCGCGACGGAAGCCACCCTCACGACCCTCACCACCGCGGAAGCCACCCTCACGGCGCTCACCGCCGCGGAAGCCGCCCTCGCGGCGCTCACCGCCTACCCCGCCTTCACGGCGGAAGCCACCTTCGCGGCGCTCACCGCCGCGGAAGCCGCCCTCGCGCTCGCCGCCGCGGAAGCCGCCCTCACGACGGTCGCCACCGCCGAAGCCACCCTCACGACGGTCGCCGCCCCGGTAGCCACCCTCACGGCGCTCACCGCCGCGGAAGCCACCCTCACGGCGCTCACCGCCGCGGAAGCCACCCTCACGGCGCTCACCGCCGCGGAAGCCACCCTCACGGCGCTCACCGCCGCGGAAGCCCCCCTCGCGGCGCTCGCCGCCGAAGCCCTCACGCGGGCCGCCCTCGCGGGGCCCGGAACGGAAGCCCTCACGGCGGTCACCGCCGCCGAAGCCGCCCTCACGACGGTCACCGCCGCGGAAGCCACCCTCACGGCGGTCACCGCCGCGGTAGCCACCCTCACGGTCACCGCCACGGAAGCCGCCTTCGCGGCGCTCGCCACCGCGGAAGCCGCCCTGCCGATCGTCGCGGCGGAAGCCACCCTCGCGGCGCTCGCCGCCGAAGCCGCCCTCACGCGGGCCGCCCTCCCGGGGCCCGGAACGGAAGCCCTCACGGCGGTCGCCGCCACGGAAGCCACCCTCACGGCGCTCACCGCCGCCGAAGCCGCCTTCGCGGCGCTCGCCACCGCGGAAGCCACCCTCACGGCGCTCGCCGCCGAAGCCGCCCTCACGCGGGCCGCCCTCCCGGGGCCCGGAACGGAAGCCCTCGCGACGATCGCCGCCACGGAAACCACCCTCACGGCGCTCACCGCCGCCGAAGCCGCCCTGCCGATCGTCGCGGCGGAAGCCGCCCTCGCGACGGTCACCACCGGAGCCGCCCTCACGCGGGCCGCCCTCGCGGGGCCCGGAACGGAAGCCCTCGCGGCGGTCGCCGCCACGGAAGCCACCCTCGCGACGGTCACCACCGCGGAAGCCTTCCCGGCGGTCGCCGTCAGCGGCACCACCCTGCCGGTCGTCCCGACGGAAGCCGCCCTCACGGCGCTCACCGCCGCCGAAGCCGCCCTCACGACGGTCGCCACCGCGGAAGCCGCCCTCACGACGGTCACCGCCACGGAAACCGCCCTCGCGCGGACCGGACCGGAAACCGCCCTCGCGGCGGTCACCGCCGGCGCCGCCCCGCGGGCCGCCCGAGCGGTCGTCGCGGTCCCCCCGGTACGACGGACGGTCGTCGCGGCGGGCGTCGTCGCGCCCGGGCCGGCGGTCGGCGCGGTCCTCGTAACGGCGGGGGCGATCCCCGCCCTGCGGTCCTGAACTCACAGGTACATCCTTCCTGAATGCGTCCCCAAGAACGCTAACGCCCGCCGCCCGCCGCGGGTAGGGTTCGAGGTCGGACCGGAAGGGGTGGGCGTGGTCGACGTACAGCACTGGCTCTCCGCGCTTCC
>NZ_JBSGJR010000455.1:0-5919 GCF_053605645.1 Micromonospora sp. NPDC003776 | reverse complement strand
TGAGTGACCTGCTGGCCGGTCCGGCGGAGGTCGCCGGGGGGCTCTCCGTGCACCGCCGCGCCGTCCGGGGCGGCGGAGCTGCCCGACATCCAGTTCGACGTGGCCCGGTACAGCGCCCCCGAGCGGACCTCACCGACCGGCGGCCCGTTCGTCATGCCGCCGGTGCACACCGTCTACCTGACCGCCGCCCTCGGCCGTACCCCCACCCCGGCCGACCAGCGCGAGCTGGCCCGGGTGCTGGCCGCGCTGGAGTCCCGGTACCCGTTCGGCGCGGCCGGTCTGATGACCTTCGTGTCGTACGGCCTGCCGTACTTCCGCCGGCTGCCCGGCGGGCTCACCGGCGACCTGGTCGGCGCGCACCTGCCGAAGCTGCTCGCCGACCCCGCCCGCTCGGTGCTGGAGGAGGCCGAGCCGGGCCCCACGGACGTCCACCCGGACAACCCGGGGGTCACCAAGAAGCGGTTCACCCTGCCGGTCCGGATCGAGCAGAACGACCTGCTCTTCACCTTCCGCAGCGACCGGGCTGCGGTGATCCAGGAGGTGCTGGCCTGGTTCGACGGCAGCGGCACCCTGGCCGGCCGACCGACCCCGTCGCCGGCGTTCGCGGGGCTGCTCACCGTCACCTCCAGCCGGCACATGTTCACCCAGGTCGGCCTGCCCCGCTCGGTGGCCGAGCAGAACCACCTGCCGTACGCCCGGTTCATCCAGCCGGACTCGCCGATGTGGATGGGCTTCTCCGACCAGCAGGTGAACGCCTCCGGGCCGCCGGCGATCTGCACCTTCGCCGGCAACGCCTCGGCCCGGCTCACCACCGCCCGGCCCGGCGACTACCTGGACAACGGCGGTATCCAGCACCTGTCGCACGTCATCCTCGACATGCTCCAGTTCTACGACATGGCCTCGCCGGACACCCCGCCGAGCGAGAACGGCAACTTCACCAAGCGGGTGCAGTACATGTTCCACGCACCGCCGGTGCACCCCGGCAACGCCGACCAGCTCACCGACGGGGGCGGGCCGTCGTTCCTGCCGGCGGAGAACCGCGGGCCGGACTACGCGGAGCGGACCGCGCGCGGCATCGGCCTGCCCCGGGGCGAGCGGCGGATGGGGCACCTCTCCACTCTCCAGCGCACCTCCCGGGCCCCGGACGGCACCCCGATGCACCTGCGGGTGGACGGCCCCGGCTTCGACGCCCTGGACGTGCCCGACGGCAGCAGCCAGCCGAAGCTGCACTTCAGCGTCTTCGTGCCGACCGCCGACTTCTTCGCCCGGATGCGGCGTAGCCAGGCCGCCGTGGACCTGGCCCGCAAACACCGGGTGGCCGAGCAGGACAACGGCCTGGAACGCTTCCTGACCTGCACCCGCCGGCAGAACTTCCTGGTGCCGCCCCGGCGGCACCGGGCCTTTCCGCTGGTCGAGCTGGCCGGCTAGGCCAGCAGGTGCGCCCGCAGCCCGTCGAGCTGCGCGTCGGTCACCCCGGCGTGGCGCAGGTAGCCGTCGACTGAGCCGTACCCCTCGCGCAGCTCCGTGAGGAAGAGCGACATCGCCTCGGCCGGGGAGGCGAGGTACGGGCGGGGCGGCTGCTCCACCTCCGGCAGCGTCGCGGCCACCCAGGCGCTGAACCGCTCGGACGCCTCGGTGCTCAGCGCGTAGTCGGCGGCGATGTCGTCGTCGGCCACGCCCAGCACCGCCAGGGTGAGCGCGCAGACCACCCCGGTGCGGTCCTTGCCGGCCACGCAGTGCACCACCAGCGGCGCGTTGACGCTGTCCGCGATGAGCCCGACCGCCTCGGCCAGCCCGGCGGTGCCGGTCTGCGCCAGGGCGGCGTACCGGTCGGCGAGCCAGCGGGCCAGGCTCTCCTCCGGGTCGTACGGGACCGTGGCCCAGTCCTGGTGCTCCGGGTGGATGTGCCGGTAGGTGAGCCCGTCGTACGCCGGCACCCGGCCGTCGCGGGCCACCTCGGTGGGGCGGCGCAGGTCGATGACGGTGCGGATGCCGAGGGCGGTGAACGCCGCCTGGTCGGTCTCGGTGATCCGGTGCAGCGAGTCGGAGCGGTAGAGCCGGCCCCGGCGGACCTGGCGCCCGTCGTGGCCGGTCAGGCCGCCGACGTCGCGGAAGTTGAACAGGGCGGGGAAGGGGTTACGGTGCGGGGTCTCGGTGGCGTCCACGCCTGACACGGTAACGGCCGGCGGAGCACCTCGGTGCCCCGCCGGCCGCCTGCGCAGGTGTCTCCGTTACCGGGCGGTACCCGGCGGGATCGACGAGTAGGTGTCGTCGTAGTACCCGCCGAGCTTCTCCCGGTACGCCGGATCCGTGTCGGTGCTCTCGTCGTACTCGGGCGCGGCCTTGATCTGGTCCTTGCTCCGGTCGACGAAGACCTTCCGCTCGTCGTGGTCGACGTGGTTGACGGTACCGGCCGGCAGCATGACCTTCTTACCGAAGATCCACGGTCCGGTGTCGACCACGAGGTAACTGGAGTTCACCTCGTGGCTGGCCCGGTCCACCTTGCCGATGCCGCCGTCCGTCGCCTCCACCTTGTAGCCGACCAGGTCGATGCCGGTGATGCCGGCCTCGTCCCGGTAGCTCCACGGATCGAAACGCCCGGCGGGCGCGCCGCCCGCGAAGGCGCCCTGACCACCCTGGGTCAGCGGGTCCGGCGTCCCGTGGGTCGTTCGAGGGTCGAGCCGCTCCATGGCGTCCACACTCCCTTTCTCGACTTTCTCGGGGGATGTTCCTGTCGAACCCTTTGGTACCCGGTGCGGAGATCGGTACACCTGTGACTCAGGCCAGTGCGGCCTCCGCGTCCAGCGCCACCGCGGCGGCGTGCACGACGGCGGCGATGCGCAGCCCCTCGTGCACCTGCTCCCGGGTGAACCCGGACGCCCGCAGGGTCTTCTCGTGCGACTCCAGGCACACCCCGCAGCCGGTGATCGCCGAGACGGCGAGGCACCAGAGCTCGAAGTCGCCCTTGTCCACCCCGGGCCGGGCGATGATCTGCATCCGCAGCCGGGCCGGCATCGAGGCGTACTGCTCGTCACCGATGAGGTGCTTGGCCCGGTAGTAGATGTTGTTCATCGCCATGATCGCGGCGGCGCCCTTGGCCGCCTCGATCCCCTCGGCGGTGAGGTGACCGGCCGCCTCGGCGGCGATCTCCCGGAGCACCACCGGGTTGCGCGCGGCGACCGCACAGGCCAGGGCGGTGCCCCAGGCCTGCTCCGGCTTCAGCGTCGAGGTGCTGATCGTGGAGCCGAGGTTGAGCTTGATGTCCTTGGCGTACTCGGGCAGGGCCGCCTTGACCGCGTCCAGCCCCACGGTCAGGCTCCGGCGCCGGCGAGCAGCGCGGTGGCGTCGAGGGTGGCGCCGCCCTTGTTCCAGTTGCACGGGCAGAGCTCGTCGGTCTGCAGCGCGTCCAGCACCCGCAGCACCTCGGACACGTTCCGGCCGACCGAGCCGGCGGTGACCATGGCGAACTGGATCTCGTTGTCCGGGTCGACGATGAAGGTGGCCCGCTGCGCCACGCCGTCCTCACCGAGCACGCCGCAGGCGGCGGTCAGCTCGCGCTTGATGTCGCTGAGCATCGGGAAGGGCAGCTCGCGCAGGTCCGGGTGGTCCTTGCGCCAGGCGTAGTGGACGAACTCGTTGTCGACGGAGACGCCGAGCACCTGGGCGTCCCGGTCGGCGAACTCGCCGTTGAGCCGGCCGAACTCGGCGATCTCGGTCGGGCAGATGAAGGTGAAGTCCTTGGGCCAGAAGAAGACCACACGCCACTTGCCCTCGTAGGACTTGTGGTTGATCGTCTCGAACGCCTTGTCAGCGTCCAGGGACACGCAGGCGGTGAGTTCGTACTCGGGGAAGTGGTCACCGACAGTGAGCACAGGTCCTCCTTGACAGCGGCGCAGGGCCGGTAACTGGATCGGTTCCAGATACTTCCGCAGCCGCGTTTCCGCCGCTCGGCGGGCGGATCACTTGTGAAGTCGATCACCGGCGGCGCGTACTGTGCCGCACCTGGCCGCCCGTCGGGTATGGCCACCCTCCGTCACCGTCCCGATATGTGGATTTCGCCTCCCAAAACCAGGGTCGAGGTGGCAGAGTACGGACCGTGACCAGCTCCGTCCTGATTATTGGCAGCTAGCGCGCCGGCATTCCCTCTCGCCGAGCGCGCAGACCTCCCGCATCCGCGGGGGGTCTTTTTGTTGCTCCCCGCAGGTTCGAGAAGAGGACTCCCATGACCTTCCAGGTGTACGACACGACGCTGCGCGACGGCGCGCAGCGCGAGGGGCTCAGCTACTCGGTGGTCGACAAGCTGGCGGTGGCCCGCCTGCTCGACGACCTCGGGGTCGGGTTCATCGAGGGCGGCTGGCCGGGCGCGGTGCCCAAGGACACCGAGTTCTTCCGTCGGGCCCGCACGGAGCTGGACCTGAAGCACGCGATCCTGGTCGCCTTCGGCGCCACCCGCAAGGCCGGGGTGGCGGTCGAGGCCGACCCGCAGGTGCGCGGGCTGCTCGACGCGGAGACGCCGGCCGTGGCCCTGGTCGCGAAGGCGGACCTGCGGCACGTCGAGCGGGCGCTGCGGACCACCGCCGAGGAGAACCTGGCGATGATCCGGGACACCGTGACCTACCTGGTCGGGCAGGGCCGGCGGGTCTTCGTCGACGGGGAGCACTTCTTCGACGGCTACCGCCACGACCCGGCGTACACGGCGGCGGTGCTGGAGACGGCGCTCGCCGCCGGGGCGGAGCGGTTCGTGCTCTGCGACACCAACGGCGGCATGCTGCCGTCCCAGGTCACCGCCGCCATCACCGACGTCACCGCGCGTACCGGGGTGGCCCCGGAGCTGCTCGGCATCCACTGCCAGAACGACACCGCCTGCGCCGTCGCCAACACCATCGCCGCCGTCGAGGCCGGCGTCCGGCACTTCCAGGGCACCGCCAACGGGTACGGCGAACGCCCCGGCAACGCCGACATCTTCGCGGTCGTCGCCAACCTCCAGCTCAAGCTCGGGCTGCCCGTCCTACCCGCGGGCTGCCTGGAACAGATGGTGCGGGTCTCGCACGCCATCGCCGAGATCGCCAACATCGCCCCCGACACCCACCAGGCGTACGTCGGGGCCGCGGCCTTCGCCCACAAGGCGGGACTGCACGCGAGCGCGATCAAGGTCGACCCGTTGCTCTACAACCACGTGGACCCGTCGGTGGTGGGCAACGACATGCGGATCCTGGTGACGGAGATGGCCGGCCGGGCCAGCATCGAGCTCAAGAGCCGCGAGCTCGGTCTGGACCTGGCCGGCCACCCGGAGGCGCTCGCCACGGTCACCAAGCGGGTAAAGGAGCTGGAGGCCGGCGGCTGGTCGTTCGAGGCCGCCGACGCCTCGTTCGAGCTGCTGGTCCGCGCGGAGCTGCCGGACCGTGCCGTGCCGCGTCCGTTCACTCTGGAGTCCTACCGGGTGATCGTGGAGCACCGCGAGGACGGCGCGGTGGTCTCCGAGGCCACCGTGAAGATCCGGGTACGCGGCGAGCGGGTGATCGCCACCGCCGAGGGGAACGGGCCGGTCAACGCCCTGGACGAGGCCCTGCGTACCGCGCTGGCCCGGCACTACCCCGAGTTGCGCGACTTCGAGCTGGCCGACTACAAGGTCCGCATCCTGGAGGGCAGCCACGGCACCGGCGCGGTCACCCGGGTGCTGGTGGAGACCGCCGGCACCGGCCGCGACTGGACCACCGTCGGCGTCCACCCCAATGTCGTCGAGGCGTCCTGGCACGCCCTCGTCGACGCCCTCACCTACGGCCTCGACCGCACCCGCGTCTAACCGTTACCTGTCAGTGCGCTTTAGCGACTGATCGGCATGTCCCGCCTTGCGGTGGGACGGTCCCGGTCTGACCGGCGGGTGCCGTGCCGGGTTGACGTTTCATGGCCACCGGCCCG
>NZ_JBSGJR010000454.1:0-5928 GCF_053605645.1 Micromonospora sp. NPDC003776 | reverse complement strand
ACCGGATGCCGCCACCACCCGGTCGGCGGACGCCTCCACCGGCCGGGCCGGCTCTGCCGCACCGGCCCGGCGGGACGCTGCGGGTGGACCCGCTTCGCTAGGGTCACCCGCATGGCTGAGAACTACACCGACCCCAGCGGCAACACCGCCCAGTTCCGGGCCTTCGTCGACTCGCCCGACGCCGGTGCCGCCGCGCCGGCGCCGTCCCGGCTGCCACTGATCGCCGGCATCGCCGCCGCCGTCGTGGTGGTCGTCCTGGTGGCCTGGCTCGCGCTGTCCTGAACCCGCCGGCGCCTCCCTCCCGGCGCAGCCGTGCCGGTGCCGCGGCTGCGCCGGCCGGACCGGGCTGTCGAGTGGGCGAAGCCGGAACCTTCAGGCGGAAAGCCGGCCGGCCCAGGGACCGTGGCAGGCCCTTTTCGCACTACAAACTTGATGTCGTGGATGGATCGCCGCCCCGCCACCGCGGCGGCGCTGGGTCGGCGCGCCCCGATGCCGCAAGGCACGGCGGCGGCGCTCGTGGTGGCGGCGTGCGCCGGACCGGACCCGGCCGCCGGGTGAGTCGTTTGCGACATCAAGTTTGTAGGCGCTCGGCACCCCGGTGCCCGCCTGCGGAGGGCGCCCCGGGCACGACCCTCAGGCGCGGGACCCGATCACGTCCCGGGTTTCCCGGGCGATCTCCCGCTCCTCGTCGGTGCTGATCACGCAGACCGTGACCTCGGACCCGGCGGGGGAGATCACCCGGTCCCCGCTGGCGGCGTTGCGGTCCGGGTCGACGGCGATACCGAGCCGCTCCAGGCCGGTCAGCGACGCCGCGCGGACCGGGGCGGCGTGCTCGCCGACGCCAGCCGTGAAGGTGACCGCGTCGACCCGCTCGAGCAGGGCGTAGTACCCGCCCACGTACGCCTTGATCCGACGGCAGTAGACGTCGAAGGCGAGCGCGGCGGCCGGATCGGAGGCGTCCCGGCGGGCCAGCACCTCGCGCATGTCGTTGACCCCGGTCAGGCCGAGCAGGCCGCTGCGGTGGTTGAGCAGGTCGTCGATGTCGTCCACACCCATTCCGGCCTCGCGGCGCAGGTGGAAGATGACGGTCGGGTCGAGGTCACCGCTGCGGGTGCCCATCACCAGGCCCTCCAGCGGGGACATTCCCATCGACGTGGCCACGCTCCGGCCGCCCCGGACCGCGCAGGCGCTCGCGCCGTTGCCCAGGTGCAACGTGATGGTGTTCAGCTCCCCGTACGGCCGGTCCAGCAGTTCCGCGGTGCGCCGCGAGACGTACGCGTGCGAGGTGCCGTGGAAGCCGTACCGGCGGATGCCGTACCGCTCGGCGGTCTCGCGGTCGATCGCGTAGGTGGCGGCGGCCTCGGGGAGCGTGTGGTGGAACGCGGTGTCGAAGACGGCTACCTGCGGGGTGTCCGGCAGCGCCGCCCGGGCCACCCGGATGCCGGCCAGGTTCGCCGGGTTGTGCAGCGGGGCGAGCGGCACCAGATCCTCGATCGCGGCGATCACGGCGTCGTCGAGGAGCACCGGCTCGCTGAACTTCCGGCCGCCGTGCACCACCCGGTGCCCGACCCCGGCCAGCCCGGTCAGGTCCAGCCGCTCGATGATCTCCCGTACCGCGGTCTCGTGATCGGCCGACCCGCCGCCCGGCTCCCCGACCCGCTCGACGGTGCCCTTGTCGCGTACCTCGTCGCCGTCGTAGAGGCGGTACTTGACCGACGAGGACCCGCAGTTGAGGACGAGGATGCGGCTCATGAGGACTCCCCGGCGGCAGCCTGGATGGCGGTGATCGCCACGGTGTTGACGATGTCCGGCACGGTGGCGCCCCGGGACAGGTCGTTGACCGGCCGGCGCAGGCCCTGCATGACCGGCCCGACCGCCACCGCGCCGGCCGAGCGCTGCACCGCCTTGTACGTGTTGTTGCCGGTGTTCAGGTCCGGGAAGATGAACACGGTGGCCTGCCCGGCCACCGGACTGTCCGGCAGCTTGGTGGCCGCGACCTGCGGATCGATCGCCGCGTCGTACTGGATCGGGCCCTCCACCAGCAGCTCCGGCCGGCGTTCCCGGACCAGCTTGGTGGCCGCCGCGACCTTCTCCACGTCCGCTCCGGAGCCGGAGTCACCGGTCGAGTAGGACAGCATGGCCACCCGCGGCTCGATGCCGAACCGGGCCGCCGTGTCCGCCGAGGAGATGGCGATGTCGGCGAGCTGGGCGGCGTCCGGGTCCGGGTTGACCGCGCAGTCGCCGTAGACCAGCACCCGGTCGGCGAGCAGCATGAAGAAGACGCTGGAGGCCACCGAGACGCCCGGCACCGTGCGGATGATCTCGAACGCCGGCCGGATGGTGGCCGCCGTGGTGTGGGTGGCCCCCGAGACCATCCCGTCCGCCCGGCCGGTCTGCACCATCATGGTGCCGAAGTAGTTGGGCTGAGCCACGATGTCGTGCGCCAGCTCCACCGTGACGCCCCGGTGTGCGCGCAGCTTGGCGTACTCGCCGGCGAACTCGTCCCGCCACTCGCTGGTCACCGGGTCGACCACCTGGGCGTCGCCGATGTCGATGCCCAGCTCCCGGGTCCGCCGGGCGATCTCCTCGGGGCGGCCGAGCAGGGTCAGGTCGGCCACGCCCCGGCGCAGCAGGATCTCCGCCGCCCGCAGGATGCGTTCCTCCGTACCCTCGGGCAGCACCAACCGGCGGCGCTGCGTGCGGGCCCGGTCGAGCAGGTCGTTCTCGAACATCAGCGGGGTGACCCGCGCGGACCGGCTGACCCGCAGCCGGCGAGCCAGGTCGACGGTGTCCACGCAGCGTTCGAACGCGCCGAGTGCCGCCTCCACCTTGCGCGGGTTGGCCGCGCTGGGCCGGCCCTCGATCCGGCTGGAGGCCGCGACCGTGTCGTAGCTGTCGCTGGCCACCGAGAGCACCGCCAGCCCGGTGTTCAGCCGCTCGAACAGCCGCATCGCCCGCGGGTCGGGCTGCTCGCCGAGGGTGAGCACCAGCCCGGCCAGGGAGACCTGCCCGGCCACGTGCGCGGCGCCCGCGGCCACCAGCAGGTCGTCCCGGTCGCCCGGGGTGATCACCAGCGCCCCGTCGGTGAAGTGGTCGAGCAGGGTGGGCACGTGCGCCGCGCCCACCACGTAGTCGAGCACGTCCCGGTCCAGCGCGGCCGGGTCGCCGGAGAGCAGGGTGGCGCCGAGCGCCGCCGCCACCTCGGCCACCGTCGGCGCCGACACGGCCGGCACCTCGGGGATGGCGTACGCCGGAACGGGCAGCTCGGGCAGGGTCATCGGCCCCGGCACCCGGTTGGCGACCACCGCCACCACCGTCGCCCCCAGGTCCTGCAGATCGTGGTACGCCCCGCGCACCGCCGCCGCGATCGCCTCCGGCTCCTGCCCGAAGCCGTCGACCACCGGCACCACCACGCTGCTGAACTCCGTCGCCAGCCGGGCGTTGAACGCCAACTCCCGCGGTCCGGCGCCGTCGCCGTCGGCGAAGTCGCTGCCCACCACGACCACGGCCGGGCAGCGCCGCTCCACCTCCCGGTAGCGGGCCACGATCTGGGAGATCAACTCCTCCCGCCGGCCGTCCGCGACCAGGGCGGTGGCCTCGGCGTACGTGGCGCCGTGCAGCTCGTCCAGCGGCAGCTCCACCCGGTAGCGCTCGGTGAGCAGAGCGAGGATCTGGTCCGGGCCCCGGCCGGCGACCAGCGGCCGGAACGCGCCGATCCGCTCGACCTGCCGGGACAGCAGTTCGGCCAGCCCGAGCGCGACTGTCGACTTGCCCCCGCCCGACCCCACGCTGGTCAGGTACACGCTGCGCGCCACGACCTCACGCTACAAGATCGCGCCGCACCGCGCCCGGGTCCTTGGGCCCAGGCCCGGCGGCCCGGAAGAGCGCGTCGCTGTTCGCCAGCCAGGCTGCCCCGAACGCGAAGACGGCCAGCGTCTCGCACCACAGCACCGGCTTGACCGCGTGCCGCACGTCGGCGGGCAGTTGGGTGCTGGCCAGGGCGAGCAGGATCGCCAGCAGGATGAGCCCGCCGCAGATCCGGTAGAACCGGACGGCAGCGGGGCGCGGTGGCACGCCGGCCCGGTCGGGGCGGGTGAACAGGAAGAGGCAGAAGACCGCCAGCAGCACGAAGAGCCCGGCGGCGGCGACCTGGTGCACCACGCCGACGAGCCGGTCGCTGCGGCTGATGGTCCCGGCCGGCGCGCCCATCGTGGTGGGGAAGAGGGCCACCATGACGGCGAGCAGCCCGGCGACCGTGCCGAGCGCGTCGTCCGGCCACCGGTAGCGGTAGCTGATCAGGAAGACGCCGATGGCGCAGAGCGCGCCGACGAAGACGTCCCGCATCTCGGTGTGGTAGTAGCCGCTGAGCGAGTCGAGCAGGGTGAGCCGCCCGGCGGCGATCAGGTGCCCGACGATCAGGCCGACCGGCAGGGCGAGGCCCACCGCGCCGACGCCGAGGCGAAGCTGGCGGACGGTCACCGCGTCCTGCGGTGGCCGGGGGTCGTCTCGGGGCATGTCCGCCTCCCTCGGATCCGGATTACCGGGGTGTACCCCGATTGTCCCCAGTGGAAGCCGGATCCGACAGTGGCCATGTTGACCTGGCTAACAGTGTTAGCCTAGGTTGAGGCTAACACTGTTAGCCATGACCTGAGGCGGTGCCGAGATGACCGGAGCGACGACCCTGCAGAGCACAACCCTGACCGCCGACGGCCGACGTCTCCGCGACCGGGTCGGCCGGGTCCTGCTCTGGCTGGCGGCGGCCGGGGCGGTGGCGGCGGCTCTGGGGGCGTACGGCGCGGTCGCCGACGCCGAGCCGGCCGGCACGGTGGTGGAGACCTGGCGGGCGTACGGCTTCGTGGTCTTCGCCGGGCTCTTCGCCCTGCTCGCCGTGCGGCCGCGGGGCCAGCGCGGGGTGTGGGCGCTGGTCATCTTCCACAAGGTGGCCATGACGGTGACCGCGCTGGCCTACACGCGGAACCCGGCGATCGAGGGGACCGGCACGATCCTGGCCTGGGACGGGGCCCTGTCGGTGCTGCTCGTCCTGGCCTTCGTGCTCTGTCGCGGCTGGCTGGCGGAGCCGCGCCGGTGACCCGCCGCGAGGAGATCGTCGACGTGGCGGAACGCCTGCTGGAGCGCGACGGGCCGGAGGCCGTCACCATGCGCCGGCTCGCCGAGGAACTCGGCATCCAGGCGCCGTCGTTGTACAAGCACGTCGCGGGAAAGCCCGAGATCGAGGCGGCCCTCCAGCAGCGGGCGTTGCAGCGGCTCGCCGCGGCCCTGGAAACGGCCCCGGACCTGCCGTCGCTCGCCGCCGCCTACCGCGCGTGGGCGCTCCGGCATCCCCGACTGTACGAGATCGCCACCCGGAGGCCGCTGGCCCGCGAGCGCCTCGCGCCCGGCGTGGAGGCGGCCGCCGCGGCGCCGCTGCTCCGGGTGACCGGTGGTGACCTGACCGCGGCCCGCGCCCTCTGGGGCCTGGCACACGGGCTGGTCGAGCTGGAGCTGGCCGGCCGGTTTCCGCCCGGGGCGGACCTGGACGCGGTGTGGGCGCATGCCATGGCGGAGCGGGTCGCGGCCGGGCCGGGACCCGACGCGACCGGCTGACCATCGCGCCGGGCACGGTCACCGCGGACCCGGCGGACGATCTCAGCGGGTCACTCGTCGTCCTCGTCGTCCAGCCGGGCCAGCCAGGTGGCGAAGCGCTCGACCGGCGTCTCGAACTCCGGGTTGAGGTCGACGAAGTCGCGCAGGCGCTCGCCCAGCCACTCCAGGCTGACCTGCTCCTCGCCCCGGCGCTCGACCAGTTCCTCGATGCCACGGTCGGTGAAGTACACGTTCGTCCTCTCGTCGTCGGCCCGCCGACGGCAGCGGCCCGCCCCCCGGGTGGGGGCGGGGCGGGGGCGCGGGGGGGCGAGGGGGGGGCCGGGC
>NZ_JBSGJR010000453.1:0-5946 GCF_053605645.1 Micromonospora sp. NPDC003776 | reverse complement strand
GGCGGCCGCCCGCCCGGAGCAGGCCGGCGCCACCGCGCCGCTGCCGCCGGCCTGGTCCGGACGGGCCGGAGTGCCGACCCGACCGGCGGCGTACCCGGAGCCCGGGGCCGAGTGGTATACCGAGGAGCAGGCGGGCCGACGCTGGTGGATGCCGATCCTGCTGGGGATCCTGGCGCTGCTGCTGGTCGCCCTGATCGGCGTCGGCGTCTGGCTGGCGCTCCGCGCGTCCCAGCGGAACGAGGGACCCGCCCCGCTGCCCACGGCCGTCCCGACCACCGCGCCCCGGACCAGTGCCGCGCCGGCCACCACGGCGCCGAGCAGTTCGCCGCCGACCACGTCGGCCACCCCGACCAGTGCCGAGGTGCCGATGCCGCCCGTGGTGGGGCTGCCGGAGTCCGCCGCCCGGCGGATCCTCGACCGGCTCGGGGTGGACTACCGGGTGGAGACCCGGGAGTCCGACCAGCCGACCGGCACGGTGATCGAGACGGATCCGGCGGCCGGCGAGCCGATCGCGGACGGGGACCAGGTCACCCTCGTGGTGGCCGAGCGTACGGCGCCGACCACGGGCGCCGGCACGACGGCACCCACTCCGACGGCCACGGCGACTTCCTGATCCGTCACCACTGCCGGCGTCTCGTGCCCACCAGGCCCAGTCCGGCCAGCGAGATGGCGAGGCCGAGCAGCCCGGAGTAGAAGAGCGACCGGCTGACGTCCGTGGTGTCCCGTACGCTCTGCGGGTCGGCCAGCGTGCCCTGCCCGGCGCCGGCTCCCGCCTGGGCTGGGGCGGTCGGCGCGGCGGACCCCGCCAGGTCGTGCGCCGGTGCCCCCGCCCAGCCCTGCCCGTCTTCCGCGTCGGGTGGTGCGGTGCCCTCGACCACCGTGATCTCCGGAGCGGGGACGGGTTCGCTCAACTGTTGGGTGGCGGAGAAGGCGGGGTGCCGGACCACGAGCGCGAGTGCGGTCGCGGTGCCGAGGAGCGCCAGGAGCCCGAGGGCGTAGTTGATACGGGACCGGTGGTGCCGCCGTGCTGCGGGCTGATTGACCATGACCATCCCAGGTTCAGGGTCAGGGACGCACGGGTGGAGACTTCGCCGGGGTGGGCGTACCGATTCTATGGCGGCGGCACGCCCCCCGACCTGGTATTCGCGGGCTCAGCCGACCCGGACCGGGGTCCGGACGACCGGAAGCCGGCTGGCCCGCACGGTGTGCTGGCGTGCTACGGGCGCGGCGCGGTGCTGCCGCAGCCCGTCCTGCTGTACGAAGATCGACCGCCGGTTGACCGCGTCCCCCGCCGCGTCCAACTCGTAGCCGTCGAGCCAGAGCCAACCGTCGTAGGTCGGCCAGTCGAGCACCCGGATCACCCGGAACATGATGGGTCGGAGGAACTGGACACTCGCCGCGCGAGTCACGTTCAGTACGTCACCGGAGCGGGGAAGCACATGGGCTCCTGGGGAAGTTCGGCCGGCGGGGCCGGCGGAAAGCTGAGTGGGGGACAGGTCGGCCCGGCGACGGGGTCGTGCCTCGTTGACCGGCTGATCAGGTGTTTCGGTGGTGGTCGAGTGGTTCCCGCGGTGGCGGGCTGCCACTCGACCATCACCCGGCTGCTCCGGGTTACCGCTCCCACCGCCGCAGCCAAACTGGCGTACAGCGGCGGGGTTCTCACCCCGGGGCAGGTCTCACGGCGCGGGACGGCTCCCCTCCTGCCGTCCCACGGTCCGTGACGCGACCACGCCCGGAGATCATTCGGAGACGGTGAGTAACCCGTGCCATAACGACAGAGTGCATCAGTGGCGTGCTTCATGCAAGTTGCACGTCGACTTTTGCCGATACATGAGCACGACACGTGAAGCGGACGCTTGAAGCGGCTGGCTCCGAAACGGCACACTGGACGCCGGTTTCGCCCGTCGCGGCCGGTCGATGACCGGCACCACCCCTGCCGCGAACGAATCGCCCGCCGTCAAGACGGTCGCGCCCTCGGCGGGAGTGGGACCGGGCGCGATCGACCGGAGGTGGCCCCGGTGAGCGAGCGGAGCGGGCGGAGCAGCAAGCTCGGCACCGCGCGAGGCGAACGGAGTCGGCGTTCCGCGCCGGCGACCCGCGGGGTGACGTCGTGGTGAGCGAACGCCGCAGCCCGACGATCCGGCGGCGCCGGCTCGGCGCGGAACTCCGCCGTCAGCGGGAGGCCGCCGGCATCACCATCGAGGTGGTCGCCGAGCAGTTGGAGTGTTCGGCCTCCAAGATCTCCCGGATCGAGACCGGCCACACCAGCGCCACCCCACGCGACGTGCGGGACATGCTGCGCATCTACGGGGTGGTCGGCGCGGAGAGCGACGAGCTGGTGCAGATCGCCCGGGAGGCCCGGCAGAAGGGCTGGTGGCATCCGTACAGCACGGTGCTGGTCGGCGCGTACGTCGGGCTGGAGGCGGCCGCCAGCTCGATCCGGGCGTACGAGCAGCAGGTCGTGCCGGGCCTGCTGGAGACCGAGGAGTACGCGGGGGCGATGATCCGGGCCGCCCGGCCGGACTTCAGCCCCGAACAGGTGGACCAACGGGTGCGTGTCCGTCTGGGCCGTCAGTCGTTGTTGACGCAGGATGATCCGGTCGATCTGTGGGTGGTGCTCGACGAGGCGGTGCTGAGCCGGCCGGTCGGCGGCGACGCGGTGATGCGTGGCCAGCTCGAACGGCTGGTGGAGGTGGCCCAACTGCCGAACGTGACGCTGCAGGTCCTGCCGTTCGAGGTGGGAGCGCACGCCGGCATGGACGGCACCTTCACCATTCTCAGTTTCCCCGAACCGAGTGATCCCGATGTCGTGTACGCGGAGAACGCCACGGGTGGGCTCTTTCTCGAGAAGAGCGACGAACTGCAGAAGTACAGCTTCATCTTTGATCACATTCGCGCCGCGGCGATACGCCCGGAGGAGTCCATCGCACACATCGCAAAACTGGCAGAGGAGCCGTTGTGGAAATGGCGACCAAGGAGTTCCCCGTGGACCTGACGCAGGCGACCTGGTTCAAGAGCTCGAAGAGCGGGCCGAACTGTGACAACTGCGTGGAGGTCGCGTACGTGATCGGGGCGGTCGGCGTCCGGGACTCGAAGGACAAGGCAGGTCCGGCGCTGGTCTTCGCGCCGGGCGACTGGCGCGCCTTCGTCGCCGGCGCCCGGGGCGGTGCGTTCGGCCGGAACTGATCCGGCACCCGTTCCCTCCCCCGCATCGAAAGCGTGGTCCCGCCCGGCAACGCCGCCGGGCGGGACCATTTCGTCACCCGTCGCCAGTTCCGTTCCGCCTCGTTGAACCGCACAGATCGGCAACCGAGCGAGGCAGGCGAGACGGATGACGACGATCGGTTCAGACAATCTCACCAACGGCCCGGGCAAGCCGGAGCGGTTCGGCGGCAAGTACCGCGGGGCGCGCCGGGACACGGTCCTCACCGAGGTGGTCTCCGCCGACACCGAGATCAGCGGCCGGGACGAGGCCGTCCCGGAGCAGCCGTCCCCGCCGCTCACCCTGCCCTCGCTGGACCCGAACCCGCTCACCGAGCCGTCGTTCCCGCCGAGTGGATGGCCGGTCGGAGAGCCCGAGTCCCTGGCGGACCACCCGTTGCTGCGCGGCCTGCTGATGGAGTTGCCACCCAGGGGCAGCGTCCCGCCGCCCGGCTGGCTCGATCGCTGGTTCGAGGCGACCCGGGCGATCCTCGAACTGCTATACGTGCAGGGGACCGGCCGCTCGCGGTGACCCGACGGCCGGCGGCCACAATTCGGCCTCCGCGCCGCCAGTCGGCGCTCCGGACCGAACGACGGCCGGCCGCATGGCCCGCTCGACGAGCCGGTTGTGCCGCAGCGCGTGGCGTACCCCGAGCACGATCACCCCGAGCGCGCCGACGGTGATGGCCGGGCCGGCAACCGCCGGCGCGGCCAGCAGGTCGATGCCCGCTGCCGAGACCACGGCCGGCAGCACCGCGAGCGCGGTCACCTGGAGCGGCAACCCGACCAGGGGGTGGGCCGCCGCCGCGCGCAGCCCGTGCGGGGCCGGGGTGTCGGGGGCGGTGGCGAAGGCGCCCGCGCCGGCCCGGAGCCACCGGATCCGTCGTACCGAGCAGACCGCGGCGACCAGCGCGGGGGCCGCCGCGAGGCGGAGGTCCGAGGCGGCCCGGTCGATCGGCGTCGTCCCGGCGCTCTGCAGGCCCACCACCAGGACGGCCGCGGTGAGCGTCAGGCCGGTGAGGGTCAGGGCGGAGAGCCATCCGGTACGCCGGCGCAGCGCGCCGGCGCGGTCCAGCCGGGGCAGTCCGTCCGCCACCACGCCGGCGGCCGCCCAGACCGCGGCGACGGGAAGCAGAAGGAGAAGATGGCTGTCCATAGCGACAGCCTTGCCCAGTTCGGCGTCCACGGAATCCGGGACGTGACCCCGGTTCGTCCCGTACGCCCTCCCGTAGGGGTCATCCCGTCGGAGTTATGGCACATCCGGAATGTTCACAGTGTTCGCACAGTGGACCTAGCCTCTTATTGATCGGTCAGCGTCGATCTGCCTGTGCCTCACCGGGCGGACGGCCCGGGCCGGTCGGGAGGAGGTAGGGAGATGGGTCTCCCACACAGGTCCGTACTCGCCGGCCTGGCCGCCCTGGCCATGCTCGCGGCCGCGTCACCCGCGTCGGCCGCGGAGCCCAGCGGCGTGATCCGCAACGCCGGCGGCGCCACCGCGGTGGCCGACAGCTACCTCGTCGTACTGAAGGACGCCTCGGTCGCCCCGAGCGAGGTCGCCGCCACCGCCGGACGGCTCACCGGCCGGCACGGCGGCACGGTGGCGCGTACCTGGAGTGCCGCGCTGCGCGGCTTCGAGGTCCGGGTGGACGCGTCGGCCGCCGCGCGGATCGCCACCGATCCGGTCGTGGCGTACGTGGAGCAGAACCACACCATCACCATCGCCGGTACCCAGACGAACCCGCCGTCGTGGGGACTGGACCGGGTCGACCAGCGGAACCTGCCGCTGGACAGCTCGTACACGTACCCGAACACGGCGGGCAACGTGCACGCGTACATCATCGACACCGGCATCCGGACCACGCACAGCGACTTCGGCGGCCGGGCCACCTGGGGCACGAACACGGTCGACACCAACAACACCGACTGCAACGGCCACGGCACCCACGTCGCCGGCACCGTCGGCGGCTCCTCGTACGGGCTGGCCAAGGGCGTGCAGCTGGTCGCGGTCAAGGTGCTGAACTGCTCGGGCAGCGGCACCACGGCCGGGGTGGTCTCCGGCGTCAACTGGGTCACCCAGAACGCGATCAAGCCCGCGGTGGCCAACATGAGCCTCGGCGGCGGCGCGGACAGCACCCTCGACACCGCGGTCCGCAACTCGATCAGCTCGGGCGTCACCTACGCCCTGGCCGCCGGCAACGACTCCGGCGCCAACGCCTGCAACACCTCCCCGGCCCGGGTCACCGAGGCGATCACGGTCGGCTCGACGACCAGCACCGACGCCCGGTCGTCCTTCTCCAACATCGGCACCTGCCTGGACATCTTCGCGCCGGGCTCGTCGATCACGTCGGCCTGGAACAGCAGCGACACCGCCACCAACACGATCAGCGGCACCTCGATGGCGACCCCGCACGTGGTCGGGGCGGCGGCGCTGGTGGCCAGCGCCAACCCGTCCTGGACGCCGCAGCAGGTGCGGGACTACCTGGTGAACAACGCCACCAGCGACGTGGTCAGCAACCCGGGCACCGGCTCACCCAACAAGCTGCTCTACGTGGTCAACGGCAGCACCCCGCCGCCGACCAACGACTTCTCGGTCTCGGTGTCGCCCACCTCCGGCTCGACCGCGCCGGGCGGTGCGGTGACCGCGACGGTGGCCACCGCCACCACCAACGGGTCGGCGCAGTCGGTCAGCCTCTCCGCGAGCGGCCTGCCGAGCGGCGCCACCGCCTCCTTCAACCCGTCGACGGT
>NZ_JBSGJR010000452.1:0-5949 GCF_053605645.1 Micromonospora sp. NPDC003776 | reverse complement strand
CACCAGCGACTTCTGGTTCCAGTCCATGCAGAACTGGCAGAGCGAGTTCCTCGCCGTCGGGGTGCTGATCCTGCTGAGCATCGTGCTGCGGCAGCACGCCAGCCCCGAGTCGAAGCCGGTGACCGCCGCGCACGCCGAGACCGGCGCCTGAGCCCGTCTCAGGCGGCGACCGGCAGCCGCTTGGCGAAGCACACGCTGTACGGGTTGTCCACGTACTCGCCGTACACCGGGATGGGCTGGTAGCCGCAGGACCGGTAGAGGCCGATGGCCGCCGGCAGGTAGGTGCCCGTCTCCAGGCACACCGTGGTGTGGCCGTGCCGGAAGGCCAGCTCCTCCAGCGCCGCCAGCAACTGCCGGGCGATGCCCCGTCCCCGGTACGCCGGCCGCACGTACATCCGCTTGAGCTCGCCGGTGTCGGCGTCCAGCGGCTGGATGCCGCCGCAGGCCACCGCGCGCCCGCCGGCCACCACGACCAGGTAGCTGATGTCGTCGTGGGTGACCGTCACCTGACCGTCCAGGCCCCCGTCGGCCTTGCGCAGCTCCCGCTGCTGGGCGGTGACCAGGGCGGCGACCTCGGGATCGGTGGCGGGACGGGGCTCGATCAGCATGGCCCCCACGCTAGGCAGCGCCCGTTTCGGGCAGGTTTCCGGCGTGTGGCCCGGAACCGTCTAGTCCCAGTCCTCGTCCTCGTCGTCGACGACGTCGACGTCGACGTCGACGTCGGACCCCGGCGCGGCCTCGAGCTCGTCCTCCGGGCGCCGCCGGCGCGCCTTGCGGGCGGCCAGCCGCTCCGCGGCCGAGGCCCGGGTCGACTTCTCCTCCAGCCGGAGATCCGCGCCCCGGACGGTGGGGACGAAGTCCTCACCCGCGTAGAGGGTGGGCTGCCAGTCGAACTCGCGGTCGCCGATCCGGACCAGGTCGCCGGCCTGCGCGCCGGCCTTGGCCAGCTTCTCCTCGACGCCCAGCCGGGCCAGCCGGTCGGCCAGGAAGCCCACCGCCTCGTCGTTGTCGAAGTTCGTCTGCTTGACCCAGCGCTCCGGCCGGTCGCCCCGGACCGTGTACGAGCCGTCGGCCTCCGCCTCGATGGTGAAGCCGGCGTCGTCAACCGCCTTCGGCCGGATCACGATCCGGGTCGGCTCGGCCGGCGGCGCCGCCCGGCGCGCCTGCTCGACCAGCTCCGCCATCGCGTAGGTCAGCTCCTTGAGCCCCTCCCGGGTGGCCGTGGAGACCTCGAACACCCGGAAACCGCGCGCCTCCAGGTCGGGCCGGACGATCTCGGCGAGGTCCCGCCCGTCCGGTACGTCGATCTTGTTGAGCGCGACGAGGCGGGGCCGGTCGGTGAGCCCGCCGTACTCGGTCAGCTCGGCCTCGATGGTGTCGATGTCCGCGAGGGGGTCCCGGCCCGGCTCCAACGTCGCCGTGTCGACCACGTGCACCAGGACGGCGCACCGCTCGACGTGGCGGAGGAACTCCAGGCCCAGGCCCTTGCCGGTGGCCGCGCCCGGGATCAACCCCGGCACGTCGGCGACCGTGAAGGTGTGGTTGTCCACCCGTACCACGCCCAGGTTCGGCACCAGCGTGGTGAACGGGTAGTCGGCGATCTTCGGCTTGGCGGCCGAGATGACCGAGATCAGCGAGGACTTGCCGGCAGACGGGAAGCCGACCAGGCCGACGTCGGCGACGCTCTTCAGCTCCAGCACGACGTCCAGCCGGTCACCGGGCTCGCCCAGCTCCGCGAAGCCGGGGGCCTTGCGCCGGGCGTTGGCCAGCGAGGCGTTGCCGCGCCCGCCGCGGCCGCCCCGGGCCGCCTCGAAGGTGGTGCCCACGCCGACCAGGTCGGCCAGCACCTTCCCGTCGGGGGTCTGCACCACGGTGCCGTTCGGCACCTTGATCACCAGGTCGTGGCCGTTGGCGCCGTCCCGGTTCGAGCCAGCGCCGCCCTTGCCGTTCTCCGCCTTCTGGTGCGGCCGGTAGTGGAAGTCCAGCAGCGTGGTGACCTGCGGGTCGACGACCAGCGACACGCTGCCGCCGTGCCCGCCGTTGCCGCCGTCCGGGCCGCCGAAGGGCTTGAACTTCTCCCGGTGGATCGAGACACAGCCGTGCCCGCCGTCGCCGGCCTGCAGGTGCAGGACGACCCGGTCAACGAACGTCGTCACGACGCCAATCCTTCCAGCGGGGTCCGCCCCGCACGCGGAAAAGCGAAGCGGGCCGGGACACGAGGTCCGCGGCCCGCTTGCGCCGGAGAGCTACTGCTGCGGCACGATGCTGACGGTCTTGCGACCGCGCTTGGTGCCGAACTGGACCGCACCGGCGGCCAGCGCGAAGAGCGTGTCGTCGCCGCCGCGGCCGACCAGGTCACCGGGGTGGAACTTGGTGCCACGCTGGCGGAGGATGATCTCGCCCGCGTTGACGACCTGACCACCGAAGCGCTTCACGCCGAGCCGCTGGGCCGCGGAATCGCGACCGTTACGCGAGCTGGACGCACCCTTTTTGTGAGCCATTGGAGGACGACCTACTTCCCGCTGGAGATGCCGGTCACCTTGACCTGGGTCAGCGGCTGGCGGTGACCCTGGCGCTTGTGGTAGCCGGTCTTGTTCTTGAACTTGTGGATCCGGATCTTCGGGCCCTTGGTGTGCGCGGCGATCTCGCCGGACACCGCGACCTTCGCAAGCTTCGCCGCGTCGGTCACCAGGTCGTCACCGTCGACGAGGAGCACCGCGGTGAGCTTCACCGCGTCACCGGGGGCACCGGTGAGCTTCTCGACCTCGATCACGTCGCCCTCGGCGACCTTGTACTGCTTGCCGCCGGTCTTGACGATCGCGTACATCGGAGGCGGACTCCCTGTCGTTGAGGCTGCTGGCGTCTTTTCCCACCGTTACCGGTCGGTCGTTCCCACGGCGTCTCGCCGGGAGCCGTGACACCGGCGGCGCGGGCACGCGGGAACTCGGCACACCAAAGTGCGCCGCAGGCAAGCGTACGCCATACCCGGCCCGCTGCCCAAACCGGGCCGCCGGTCAGCCCGGGCAGAGCTCGTCCAGGCGCCCCTGGAGCCGGTCGAACTCCGTCTCGTCGATCGCCTGCACGTCCGTGCCCAGGCCGCCCACCTCGGCGGCCAGGTCCGCCAACAGGGTACGCAACCGGGGGTCGGTGGCGCGGGCCGACTGCTCGCGCAGGGTGTCCCGCCAGCCGGCGAGCGCCGCCTCCGCGTCCCGCCGCGCGGCCTCCTCCGTCCGGCGGTCCTTGACCGCGTTCGCGCGCAGCATCTGGGCCAGCTTCTGGACGTACCGCTGCACGGCCACGGAGCCGGCCTGCTTGGCACGGGCGCACACCCCCGCGTCCCCGGTGGCCGTCGGGGCGGGGGTGGCGGCCGGTGGGGCCGGTGAGGCGAAGCCGACCGCGAAGGGGTCCTCGCCATCCCGGTCGGCGCAGCCGGCACTGGCCAGCAGAACCCCGGCCAGCGCGGTCACCGCGAGCACGCGACGCATGTCTCCTCCCGTCCGGGCCGCGCCGTCCCGACCGGGGGTCGACGGGTACGGCAGGGCCCCTCCCTGCGGACTCTGTTGCCGAGGAAGGGGCCCTGTCAAACGCCGTGCTGGTCAGCGCCTCACGGGCGGGTACGCCGTCGCGCGCCACCCCGCCGGGAGCGCCGCCGGCCGGAGCCGCCCTCGGCGCCCTCCTCGGCCTCGCCGTCGCCGATCGCGTCCGGGTCGTCCGCCGCGGCCAGCCGCGCCGATTCGCCCTCCTGGGCGTCGGCGACCGCCGGCGCGGCCGGCGTCTCGGTCTCGAACCGGGACAGATCGTAGCCCTGGGTGTCGTAGTAGTCGTCGTCGACCACCTCGGCGACCGCCCGCTGCGGGGCGGCCTCGGCGGCCGGCTGCTCGGGCGCCGCCTCGGGGGCCGGCTTCTCCGGGGCGGCCTTGCGGCCCCGGCGCCGGCCCTTCTCCTCAGCGGCCGGGGTGGTGACGGCCGAGGCGACCGCCTTGACCTTCTCCCCCGCCCCGCCGCCGGAGCGCGGCTTCTCCGGCACCGGCTCGGTGTGGATGATCACGCCGCGGCCCTTGCAGCACTCGCAGGTCTCGCTGAACGCCTCGAGCAGGCCCGCGCCGATCCGCTTGCGGGTCATCTGCACCAGGCCCAGCGAGGTGATCTCGGTGACCTGGTGCTTGGTGCGGTCCCGGCCGAGGCACTCGGTGAGCCGGCGCAGCACCAGCTCCCGGTTCGACTCCAGCACCATGTCGATGAAGTCGATCACCACGATGCCGCCGAGGTCGCGCAGCCGGAGCTGGCGCACGATCTCCTCGGCCGCCTCCAGGTTGTTCCGGGTGACCGTCTCCTCCAGGTTGCCGCCGGAGCCGGTGTACTTGCCGGTGTTCACGTCGATGACCGTCATCGCCTCGGTCCGGTCGATCACCAGCGACCCGCCCGAGGGGAGGAAGACCTTGCGATCCAGACCCTTGAGGATCTGCTCGTCGATCCGGTACTCGGCGAAGACGTCGGTGGTGCCGGCGTGCCGGCGCAGCCGGGCGACCAGGTCCGGCGAGACGTGCGACAGGTACGACTCGACCAGGTCATACGACTGCTCGCCCTCGATGACCAGCTCGCGGAAGTCCTCGTTGAACAGGTCCCGGACCACTCGGATGACCAGGTCCGGCTCCTCGTAGAGGAGCACCGGCGCGCCACCCTCGGCCGCCTTGGCCTGGATGTCCTCCCACTGCGCCTGGAGCCGCTTGACGTCGCGGGCCAGTTCGTCCTCGCTGGCCCCCTCCGCGGCGGTACGCACGATCACCCCGGCGCCGTCCGGCACCAGCTTCTTGAGGATGTCCCGCAGCCGCTTGCGCTCGGTGTCCGGCAGCTTCCGGCTGATGCCCGAGGCGTTGCCGTTCGGCACGTACACCAGATGCCGGCCGGAGAGCGCGATGTGGCTGGTGAGCCGGGCGCCCTTGTGCCCGATGGGGTCCTTGGTGACCTGGACCAGCACCGAGTCCCCGGACTTGAGCGCCTGCTCGATCGAGCGGGCGCGCCCCTCCAGGCCGGTGGTGTCCCAGTTGACCTCGCCGGCGTAGAGCACGGCGTTACGCCCGCGCCCGATGTCGACGAACGCCGCCTCCATGCTGGGCAGCACGTTCTGCACCTTGCCCAGGTAGACGTTGCCGGCCATGGTGCCGGACGAGTTGCGGGTCACGTAGTGCTCGACCAGCACGCCGTCCTCGAGGACGGCGATCTGCGTCCGGTCGCCGCGCTGGCGGACGGCCATCACCCGGTCGACCGCCTCCCGGCGGGCCAGGAACTCCGACTCGCTCAGGATCGGCGGCCGGGTACGCCGCTGCTCGCGGCCGTCCCGGCGGCGCTGGCGCTTGGCCTCCAGCCGGGTCGAGCCGGAGACCCCCTGCACCTCGTCGACGGCCCGGCGCGGCTCCCGGATCTTGACGACCGTGGGCACCCCGTCCTCGGCGGCGGCCTCCACGTCGCCGGCCCCCCGGCGGCGGCGACGACGGCGGCGGCGGGTCATCCCCTCGCCCTCGCCCTCGGCCTCCTCCTCCTCGGCGGCCTCCTCGGCCTCGGCATCCGCGGCTTCGGCCCGGACGGCCTCCTCGGCCTCCTCGTCCTCGGCCTCCTCCGCGCCGCCCTTGCCGCGGCCCCGGCCCCGGCGGCCACGGCGACGGCGGCGACGACCGGCGGCCGTCTCCTCGTCCTCGTCCTCCGCCTCGGCGAACTCCTCGGCCTCGACGGCCGACTCCTCGTCGACCTCGACCTCGGCCTCGGCCGCGACCGGCTCCGCCTCGCGGCGGGCCCGCCGGCGGCGCCGGCCGGTCTCCACCGGCTCCGGCTCCTCGACGGCCTCCTCGGCGACCGGGTACGTGACCCGGACGGTGGGCATCTCCTCGGGCTGGGGTCCCCGACGTCGACGTCCGGGAATACCAGGCCGGCTCGCTGACGGTGGGCGAGATC
>NZ_JBSGJR010000451.1:0-5976 GCF_053605645.1 Micromonospora sp. NPDC003776 | reverse complement strand
CGGCCGGCCGGGCGCGCCCCGGTCCGTTGGCTGGTCGGTCTCGGGCTGCTCGGGCCGCTGGCGTTCACCGACCCGGAGGAGCTCACCCTCCTGCTGGCGACCAGCCGCGACGTGCCGTACTGGGCAGCGGTCGCGACCGGCGTGGCGCTCGCCGTCGCGGTGCTGTTCGCCGTCGGGTACGGCGTGCTGCTGGCCCGTCGCCGTGCCCGCGCGCCCCGGCGCGGGGTGGCCGGGCTGGTCGCGGCCGGCCTGCTCGCCGCCGTCGCGGTGGTGTACGCCGTCCCCGGCCAGCCCGGCCTGTACGGGGACCGGCTGCTGGTGGTGCTCCGGGAGCAGGCCGACCTGAGCGGGATCCCGGCCGGAACGCCCGGGCGGGCCGGGCGGGACGCCCGGGCGGCCGAGGTCTACCGGCGGCTGGTGGCGACCGCCGACCGGACGCAGGGCGACCTGCGTCGCGAGCTGACCCGGCTGCGCCTGCACCCGACGCCGTATTACCTGGTCAACGCCATCGAGACGGACGGCGGGCCGGAGGTGCGGGCCTGGCTGTCCGGCCGGCCGGAGGTGGCCCGGGTGCTGGTCAGCCAGCGGCTGCGCCCGCTGCCGGCGGCACCGCCCCCGGCCCGGGGCAACCAGCCGGCGCCGGCCGGCCCGGCCTGGAACGTCTCGCTGATCGGCGCGGACCGGGTCTGGTCCGAGCTGGGCGTCACCGGCGCGGGCGTGGTGGTGGGCAGCTCGGACTCCGGAGTGGACGGCCGGCATCCGGCGCTGGCCGCCGGCTTCCGGGGCGGCGCCGACTCCTGGTACGACCCCTGGGCGCACACCCGGACGCCGGGCGACCGGGGCGGGCACGGCACCCACACGGTGGGCAGCGCGGTGGGCCGCAACGGCATCGGGGTGGCGCCCGGGGCGCAGTGGGTCGGCTGCGTCAACCTGGAGCGCAACCTGGGCAGCCCGGCCCACTACCTGGACTGCCTGCAGTTCATGCTGGCGCCGTTCCCGGTCGGCGGGAACCCGTTCACCGACGGCCGGCCGCAGCGGGCGCCGGACATCCTCACCAACTCGTGGGGCTGCCCGCCGATCGAGGGCTGCGACCCGGGGGCGCTGCGGCCGGCGACCGCCGCGCTGGCCGCGGCCGGGATCCTCGTGGTGGCCGCCGCGGGAAACACCGGCCCGTACTGCAGCTCGGTGGCCGACCCGCCGGCGCCGTACCCGGACGTGCTGACGGTCGGTGCGGTGGACCGGTCGCGGCAGCTCACCCGCTTCTCCAGCCGGGGCCCGGCGGCCGGGGGCCTGGCCAAGCCGGACCTGGTCGCGCCCGGGGCGGGGGTGCCGTCCGCGTTCCCCGGCGGCGGTTACGCCACCCTGGACGGCACCTCGATGGCGACGCCGCAGGTCGCGGGGGTGGTGGCGCTCATGTGGTCGGCCAACCCGGCGCTCGTCGGCGACCTGGCCCGGACCCGGCGCATCCTGCTCGACACCGCCACCCCGGCAGGCGTCCCCCCGGCCGCGAACCGCTGCGGCGGCGACCGGGACCTGGTGGGCGCGGGGCTGGTTGACGCGTACGCGGCGGTGCGGGCCGCAGTGCAAGCAGGGGCCCCCTCTTAACGCCTCAGGTAGAGCAGGGGCCCCTTTTAACCGGTGGACCCTGTAAACAAACCTGCCTGTTGAGTAGGGTCGGCGACCATGGACGCGGAGATCATCGAGCTGGGCCCGGACCGCCTGCCCGCGGTCGTCGACCTCTGCCGACGGGCCCTCGACCTGCCGGAGGACGCCGCCGAGGCGCCGGCGATCGTGGACACCCTGGCCGCCCGGGCGGCGGCCGACCGGCCGGTGCTGCGGCTCGGCGCGGTACGCGCCGGCGCGCTGATCGGGGTGCTGGTCGGCTCGGTCTCCGGGCGGGATTCCCGGCTGGGGCACGTCGACCTGCTGGCGGTGGCCCCGGCGGAGCGGCGGCAGGGCATCGGGCGGGCCCTGCTGGCCGAGGCGGAACGGCGGCTCGCCGGGCTCGGCGCGACCGAACTGCTGCTGGCCGGGAATCCGCCGTACTACGCCTGGCCGGGCATCGACGTGCGGTACACCCCGGCGGTATGCGCGGCGCTGCGCCTCGGCTACCGGCAGGACCGTACCGCCTGGAACATGACGGCGGACCTGGCGACGGGGTCACCGGCGCTGCGCTCGACGGAGACGGCGGAGCGCCGGCTCGCCGAGAACGGGGTCACGGTACGCCGGGCCGAGCCGGCGGACCTGCCGGCGCTGGCCGAGTTCGCCCGGGGCACCTTCGGCGGGACGTGGGACGGCGAGCTGGCCGGCTCGGTGGGCCGCCCGGAAGCGGGCGCGCACCTGGCCGAACGGGACGGTCAGGTGCTGGGCTTCGCCGCGTACGGCTCGTCCCGGCCGAGCTGGTTCGGTCCGATGGGGACGGCCCCGGCGGCCGAGGGTACGGGGATCGGCGGGGTGCTGCTGCGCCGCTGCCTGCGCGACCAGGCGGCGGCCGGGATCGGCGCGGCGCAGATCGGCTGGGTGGGTCCGGTGCCGTTCTACTCGGGCGCGGCGGGCGCTCGGATCGAGCGGGTGTTTTTCCTGTTCCGCAAGGCACTTAACGGACATAAGTAACGTAACGCCGTTCCGCCTCACCGGTCATCGACCGCCGCCTACCGTCGGTCGTAGAGGAGGCAGCCATGACCATGGAAGAGGAACGGACCGACGAGCCGGCGATGAGCTGGCGCCCGGTCGACGAACTCCCCGGGCAACTGCCGTTCGACCGGCTCGACTACGGGGACGCCGAGCAGCTCGCGGAGATGACCGGCGGCGGGGAACCGCCCGTCGAGGAGCCACGGCAACCGGTGGACGAGCCGATCCGGATCCCACCGCCGTACGACCGGGCGCACACGCGGCGCAACCAGCGGCGACTGCCGACGTGACAGACATGCGGAAGGGGGCGGACCGCTGACGCGGCCCGCCCCCTTCCGGCGTACTGGTGGAGCTGGACTCAGAAGTCCATGTCCCCGCCACCCGGGCCAGCCGGGGCGGCCGGGGTCTTCTCCGGCTTGTCCGCCACGACGGCCTCGGTGGTGAGGAACAGCGCGGCGATCGACGAGGCGTTCTGCAGCGCGGAACGGGTCACCTTGGCCGGGTCGAGGATGCCCGCGGCCATCAGGTCGACGTACTCGCCGTTGGCGGCGTTGAGGCCGTGACCCGGGTCGAGGTTGCGGACGTGCTCGACGACGACGCCACCCTCGAGGCCGGCGTTGACGGCGATCTGCCGCAGCGGAGCGTCCAGCGCGATCTTGACGATCTGCGCGCCGGTCGCCTCGTCGCCGGTCAGGTCCAGCTTGTCGAAGGCGGTCTTGCCGGCCTGCACCAGCGCGACGCCACCACCCGGGACGATGCCCTCCTCGACGGCGGCCTTCGCGTTGCGGACGGCGTCCTCGATGCGGTGCTTGCGCTCCTTGAGCTCGACCTCGGTGGCCGCGCCGACCTTGATCACCGCAACACCGCCGGCCAGCTTGGCCAGGCGCTCCTGCAGCTTCTCGCGGTCGTAGTCGGAGTCGCTCTTGTCGATCTCGGCCCGGATCTGGTTGACCCGGCCCTGGATCTGCTCGGCGTCGCCGGCACCGTCGACGATGGTGGTCTCGTCCTTGGTCACCACGACCTTGCGGGCGCGGCCCAGCATGTCGAGGCCGACGGCGTCGAGCTTGAGGCCGACCTCCTCGCTGATGACCTGGCCACCGGTGAGGATGGCGATGTCGGTCAGCATGGCCTTGCGGCGGTCACCGAAGCCCGGCGCCTTCACGGCGACCGACTTGAAGGTGCCGCGGACCTTGTTGACCACCAGGGTCGCCAGGGCCTCGCCCTCGAGGTCCTCGGCGATGATCAGCAGCGGCTTGCCCGACTGCATGACCTTCTCCAGGATCGGGAGCAGGTCCTTCACCGAGGAGATCTTGCTGTTGGCGATCAGGATGTACGGGTCGTCGAAGACGGCCTCCATACGCTCCGGGTCGGTCATGAAGTACGCGGAGATGTAGCCCTTGTCGAAGCGCATACCCTCGGTGAGCTCGAGCTCCAGGCCGAAGGTGTTGCTCTCCTCGACGGTGATGACGCCTTCCTTGCCGACCTTGTCCATCGCCTCGGCGATGATCTCGCCGACGCTGGTGTCACCGGCCGAGATGGAGGCGGTGGAAGCGATCTGCTCCTTGGTCTCCACGTCCTTGGCGAGCTTGAGCAGCTCCTCCGAGACGCTGGCCACGGCGGCCTCGATGCCCCGCTTCAGGGCCATCGGGTTGGCGCCGGCGGCCACGTTGCGCAGGCCCTCGCGAACCAGGGCCTGGGCCAGGACGGTCGCCGTCGTCGTGCCGTCACCGGCCACGTCGTCGGTCTTCTTGGCGACCTCCTTGACCAGCTCGGCGCCGATCTTCTCGTACGGGTCCTCGAGCTCGATCTCCTTGGCGATGCTCACACCATCGTTGGTGATGGTGGGGGCGCCCCACTTCTTCTCGAGCACGACGTTGCGGCCCTTGGGGCCGAGGGTCACCTTCACGGCGTCAGCGAGCTGGTTCATGCCCCGCTCGAGGCCGCGGCGCGCCTCTTCGTCGAACGCGATCATCTTGGCCATACGGCGTTGTCCTCCTGGACACTCACGGGCCACCCGGGATCCCGGATGGGCCGCCTGGTGTAGGCACCTTGGGGACGTCGCCACCTGGCGACGACGACGTCTCCTCGGTCGGGCCGGACAGCCCGCGACGACCGGCCCGTGCCGCTCCGGCGCCATCGAGACGCCGCCGCGGCCGTGGCCCTACCGCCCCGACCATTGGCACTCACCGCATGCGAGTGCCAATGACTTGTTTAGCACTCTCCCTAGCCGAGTGCAAGCACGATGCCGCCGCTCAGCCGAGTTCCGCGGCCAGTCGGGCGACGTTCACCGGCTCGTACTGGGCGCGCTGCTCGGCGTACGCGACGACCAGCCCGACGAGCTGGAACAGGTAGGCCGGGGTGGCCAGCACGGCGCTCAGCACGGCCACCAGGACCGCGCCCGTCGCGGTGCCCGGCGCGCTCATCGGGTCCGCCCCGAACACGAGCTTGCTGACCGCCTCCAGCACGCCGTTGACGACGGCCACCACGACCAGCGCCGCCACCACCAGCGCGACCCGGCCCAGCACCATGCCGAACCGCTTGTGCAGCATCCCGAACGAGCGGCCGATCGGATCCTGCCGTTCGAAGAGGTAGACCGGGCCGAACAGGGCGACCGCGAAGAGCACGTAGACGCCCGGCAGGAAGCAGGCGCAGAACCCGACCATGAGCAGCAGCGAGGCGAGGATGGTCCAGCCCCACAGGCCGATGGCCCGGCGCCAGCCGTACCGGAAGGCGGCGCCGACAGTGACCGGCTCGCCGGTCGCCTGCCGGGTGACCAGCCAGGTGCCGGCGGCCCAGCCCGCGGCCTGGAGCGGGCCGAAGACCAGAGCGGCGAGCAGCACCGCGCCGTAGAAGACGAGGACGTCCCGGAGGTACCCCTCCGGCAGGGCGGGGTTGCCCGCCGCTCCCGTGACCGGCTGGCTCGCGGGGGCGAGGCCGACGGAGAGGATCGCGATCACCGCAGCCGGCACGGTCTGGGTGAGCAGCATGATCGGCAGCAGCTGACGCCAGCCACGGCGGAGCGCGCCGGAGCACCGGGCGAACCAGCCGCCGATCCCCGCGTGCGGGGGCGTCACCAGCGGGTCGTTCGGATCGATCCCGGGATACCAGCCGTAGGGCTGCCCGGGCAGCGGCGGCTGGCCGGGATACGCCCCACCGGGCAGCGGCGGCGGACCGGGGTACGCCCCACCGGGCAGCGGCGGCGAACCGGGGTACGCGCCACCGGGCAGCGGCGGCTGGCCGGGGTACGTCCCGCCGGGCACCGGACCGGGCGGGGTCGGCCAGGACCAGCCGTGCTGGCCGGCCGGGTCGGTCGGGGCGTACGGCGGGGTCGAGGTGGTGGCCGAG
>NZ_JBSGJR010000450.1:0-5983 GCF_053605645.1 Micromonospora sp. NPDC003776 | reverse complement strand
GGCAGACGTTGACCGCCGCCGCGAGCGCCACCCTGGGCGCCGCCGCCCTCACCGTGCCGGGCCTGTCGGCCGCGCAGAACACGCCGGCCAGGGGCCGCCGGGACGAGCCGATCGTGATCCACCTGCGTGATGCGGCCTCCGGCGCGCTGGACGTCTTCGTCGGCACGACCCGGATCCAGGTCCGTGACCGGGCCCTGGCGGACCGGTTGGTGCGCGCCGCCGGTCGACGCTGACCGCCGCTCTTCCCCTCGACCTTTTCTTTTCCGACGAAGGTGTGGTCCGCCATGTCCTCTCACCGTGAGGCCCCGGAGATAGCCAAGGATCCGGTGGCCGACAGCTCCGATCTGTACGCGTTCGTCAGTCCCGATCACCCGGACACGGTCACGCTGATCGCCAACTACGTGCCGGTGCAGCTTCCCTCCGGCGGCCCGAACTTCTTCGAGTTCGGCGACGACGTCCGGTACGAGATTCACATCGACAACGATGGGGACGGCTATCCGGATGTCAGCTATCGGTTCGAATTCACCACCGAGATCACGAATCCGAACAGTTTTCTCTACAACACCGGGCCGATCGAGTCGCTGGACAGCAAGAACTGGAACCGGCGGCAGTTCTACCGCCTGACCCGGGTCGTCGACGGGCGGGAGCGGGTGCTGGCGCACAAGTTGCCCTGCCCGCCGTGCAACGTGGGCCCGCTCTCCACGCCGAAATATCACGACCTCGTCCGGCAGGCCACGTACCGGCTGTCGACCGGGGAGAAGGTCTTCGCCGGGCAGCGGGCGGACGGCTTCTTCGTCGACCTCGGCGCCATCTTCGACCTCGGGACGCTGCGGCCCTTCCAGCAGCTCCACGTCGCCGGCAAGAAGATCTTCAAGACCGAGGGGCAGCCGGTCAACGCGTTGGACCGGACCAATGTGCACAGCATCGCCGTGCAGGTGCCGCTG
Source organism: Micromonospora sp. NPDC003776 (assembly GCF_053605645.1). Lineage (NCBI taxonomy): Bacteria > Bacillati > Actinomycetota > Actinomycetes > Micromonosporales > Micromonosporaceae > Micromonospora > Micromonospora sp. NPDC003776. Next base: position 5,039 of record NZ_JBSGJR010000450.1, on the reverse strand, counting down.
ACCACGCTGCGCCGCCGGGCCAGCCGGTACGGCTACGCCGACCGGGCCTCGACCATCGGGGTGTGGACCACGGCGTCCCGCCAGCAGGTCCGGGTACTCGGCGACCGGGTGGCCGCGGACACCGCCGCCGGCCCGTTCACCCAGGTCTCCCGGCTGGGGAATCCGCTGTTCAACGAGGTCGTCGTGCCGATGTCCAGGAAGGACCTGTGGAACACCCTGCCGCCCACCGAGGACAAGCGGTTCGCGCAGTTCGTCGAGCATCCGGAGCTGGCGGCCCTGCTGCCCGCGCTCTACCCGGGCGTCTTTCCCCGCCTGGACGCGCTGAACAAGTCGAAGAAGCCCCGCGCCGACCTGGTGGCGATCCTGCTCACCGGGATCCCGGCCGGGCTGATCGACGGGTTCGCCAACACCACTGGCGACCTGCAGGCCGACATGCTCCGGCTGAACACAGCCATCCGCCCGAACCGGAAGCCGGACCGGTTCGGCGTGCTCGGGGGTGACCTGGCCGGCTTCCCCAACGGCCGGCGGGTCGGCGACGACGTGGTGAGCATCGCGCTGCGGGCGATCGCCGGCCTCACCGTGCCGCTGGTGGACAAGACCTTCACACCGGACGCCGCGGCCGCCACGGTCACCCCCGGGCTCAGCGCGGCGGACGTTACCGCGCCGTTCCTCGGTGACTTCCCGTTCCTCGGCACCCCGTACGACGGGTTCGACAACCCGCCGGCGAAGACGTCCCGAGAGGGCGGCCGTGCCTGAGCATTCCCTGGGGCCGTCGGAGAGCGGCAGCGTCGTGCTCGACCTGGGCGGCGACTTCGGCGCACTGATCGTCTACACCGGACGCGACCTGCACGGCCGGGAGATCGAGATCAGCCGGGCCGACGGCGACGGGCCACGCACGCACTCGGCCGTACGCGAGCGGCACGTCCGGGACGGGGTCTTCCACAGTGCCGTTTACCCGGGCCTGCCGGCAGGCGTCTATACCGTCTGGTGGGACGATCGGACGCCGGCCGGGGCGATCTCCGTCACCGGCGGTGCGGTCGCCGAGTTCGTCTGGCCGACCAGCTCACCGTCGGGGGTCGGCTGACCGTACCCGCGCTGCCGCCGTCGCGCCCTGTCCACGTGGTGGACGGGGCGCGGTCGGCGTTTCCGGGCTCGACGGGCGGTTCGGCGCCGGTCGGGTTAACCTTTGCCCCACCACATGCTGATCTTGGACGGTGTCGCGACGGCCGCCAGGGTGCGGCCCACCGGAGCCTCCACCGGGGGCCGCCGGGCGGGTCCGCGCCGGGGTGCGCCACAGCGAAAATCTCCGGCAACTCGCCGGAGAGGCGTTACTCGTCCGGGGTCTGAATCGATAGGGCAGGTTGCGAGGCTCGGGCGGCCGGATGGTCGTCCCGAACGTGTCGGGAGGGCGACTCCATTATCAAGTTTGGCTTGACGGCGCACGCATTACACGCGTGTAATTTGAATGGGGTTGTTCGGCCGGAACGGAAAAAATGGGGTGCGGACGGACAAGCGCGCCTTTCGCGTGGGGGGTTGCAGCGGCGATGACGCCGGTGCGCGACAAGGAGGCATCTGATGGACGGCCAGCTCGAGGTGGCCGACCTGCTCGGAAACGCGCCGGAGTGGCAGGAGCGGGCGCTCTGCTCGCAGACCGACCCGGAGGCGTTCTTTCCCGAGAAGGGCGGCTCGACCCGCGAGGCGAAGCGCATCTGCTCGCGGTGTGAAGTCAAGACGGAATGCCTGGAATACGCCCTCGGTCACGACGAACGGTTCGGGATCTGGGGCGGGCTCTCGGAGCGGGAGCGGCGCAAGCTCAAGCGGCGGGTCGCCGCCTGACGCGTACCGGGCCGGGGCGGTGGGGGCCGCCCGGCCCGGACCCGACAGGCCGAGCCGGTGGGGGCCGGCTCAGGCCAGTTCGTCGGGATCGACCCCGAGCAGGTTCGCCACCTGCTCGATGATCACGTCGTGCACGAGATCCGCCAGATCCTCGCGGTCCATCGCGCGGAACTCCAGCGGCCGCCGGTAGAGCACGATCCGCGGCGGCACCTCCTGCCGACCGGGCCGGCCGGGCAGCAGCCGGGCGAGCGGCACCTCCCCGTCCTCCAGGACGTCCGAGTCGTAGACGTTCAGGTCCGGCGGGACGTCCTCGACGGCGAACTCGACGCCGGCCAGCTCCTTGGCGAACCGGCGCTCCAGCGTCTCGACCGTGTCCAGCACCAGGTCGTCGAAGACCTCGGCCTTGGTCCGCGCCAGCGGCACGGTGGCCGGCACCAGCCGCCCCCGCAGCCCGCGACCGTGGCGGTCGCGGTGGGTGCGCCGGCCGGAGCCGGGGCGGCGGTTCTCCGGGCTCGTCATGACGCAAAGGGTAGCCCGCCCCACCTGGCCACCCGTCGTTGCGCCGCCGCAGCGGCGCGCCGGTGATCCGATCGGACGAATTGTGATCACCATGACGGGCGTGTCGCATCGCGAAGCGGTGCGCCGGACCCGGTAATGGGGATACCCTGCCGCCGTGAGGTCACCACGGCGCTGCTCCCGTAACGGCTGCCCCCGGCAAGCGGTCGCCACATTGACCTATGTCTACAACGAGTCCACCGCCGTGGTGGGCCCGCTGGCGGCCTTCGCCGAGCCGCACACGTACGACCTCTGCGAGCCGCACGCCCGCAACCTCACCGCGCCGCGCGGCTGGGACGTGGTGCGGCACGAGGGTGAGTTCGAGCCCCCGCCGCCCACCACCGACGACCTGGTCGCCCTGGCCGAGGCGGTACGCGAGGCCGCCCGCCCCGCGCCCCCGCGCCCCCCGGACGACGCCCAGAACGCCCCCCACCCCCCACAACAGGGCCGCCGCGGCCACCTCCGCGTGATCCCGCCCAACCACTGACCCACCCGATCACCTCGTGTTGATCAAGGGGTTCGCGCCAGAATCCGCGCCGCGGACGACGCAAGCCCCTTGATCAACAGTGCCTGGGGTGGGGTGTGGTCAGTGGCCGAGGAGGCGGGAGAAGGCGGCGGCGCGGCGGGAGGGGCGCCCAGTGCGCGCCTCGGCCTCGTCGGCAGAGAACATGACCTTGAGGCCGGCGTTCACGGCCAGCCAGCGCAGGGGTTCCGGCTCCCAGCGCGGGGAGCGGTGGTTGACCCAGGGGAGGGCGGTCAGGTCGCTGTCCGCGCCCCGGATCAGGTCGGCGAGGGTACGGCCGGCCAGGTTGCTGGTGCCGACGCCGTCGCCGACGTATCCGCCGGCCCAGGCGAGGCCGGTGCCGCGGTCCAGCCCCACCGAGGCGGCCCAGTCCCGGGCGACGCCCAGCGGTCCGCCCCAGGTGTGGCTGACCGGCACCTCGGAGCCGAGCACCGGGAAGAGCTCGCCGAGCACCCGGCGCAGCGCCGCGAAGACCTGGGGCTCCCGGTCGTAGCCGGGGTGGACCCGGGAGCCGAAGTGGTAGGGGGCGCCCCGCCCGCCGAAGGCGAGCCGGCCGTCGGCGGTGCGCTGGCCGTAGATGATGACGTGCCGGTAGTCGGAGAAGGTCTCCCGCTCGGCCAGCCCGATCCGCGCCCAGGTCGACTCCGGCAACGGCTCGGTGGCCACCATCAGCGAGTAGACCGGTGCGACGGCCCGCCGCTGCCCGGGCAGGGCGGGGGTGAAGCCCTCGGTCGCCCGGACCACCACCGGGGCGCGGACCACCCCGGCGGGGGTCACCGCCGCCCCCGGGCGCACCGCGGTCACCGGAGTCCGCTCGAAGAGGCGTACCCCCCGGCGCTCGACCGCCCGGGCCAGGCCGCGGACCAGTTTGGCCGGGTGCACCGCGGCGCAGTGCGGGGTGTACGTGCCCCCACGTACCCCCTCGGCGGAGCAGCGGGCGGCGGCCTCCGCCGCGTCGAGCAGCACCAGGTCCTCGTCCGCGAGGCCGTGCTCGCGGGCCTCGGCCACCGCGGCCCGGGCCCGGTCGAGCTGGACCCCGGTACGGGCCAGCACCACCGTCCCGCCGGCCTGCCAGTCGCATTCGATGCCCTCGGCGGCGACCACCCGGCCGACCTCGCGGACGGTCTCCTGCATGGCCCGCTGCATGGCGAGCGCCCGGTCCCGGCCGTGCCGGCGGGCCAGCGCGGGCAGTGAGGTGGGGAAGAGCGCCGAGCACCAGCCGCCGTTGCGCCCGGAGGCCCCGTACCCGGCGATCTCCTTCTCCAGCACCACAACGCGCAGCGCCGGATCGGCCTCGGCGAGGTAGTACGCCGTCCACAGCCCGGTGTAGCCCGCGCCGACGATCACCACGTCGGCGTCGGTGTCGCCGGGCAGTCCGGGGCGCGGGGTGAGCGGCTCGTCCACGCTGGACAGCCAGTACGACAGGTCCTGGTAGCGCATCACCACTCCGGTGGGGGCAGGTCGTGGCGCAGCCGTGGATCGGGCTGCGGGGTGCCGTACGTCTCGACGACCGGCACCACCCCGGCCCAGACCGGCCGGTCGAGGTCGTCCTCGGGGTCGTCGGGCGGGCCGGCGCTGACCTTCACCGAACACTCGTCCAGCGGCAGGGCGAGCACCAACGTGGCGGCCAGTTCCTTGGCCGACGGCGGCCGGATCTCCGCCCAGCGGCCGGGGAGCAGGTGTTCGGAGAGGCGTTCCAGCGCGGCCAGCTTCGCCGCGCCGTCCAGCGCGACCAGCCGGCCGAGCACCATGGCGCAGCGGTAGTTCATCGAGGACTCGAAGGCGCTGCGGGCCAGCACCAGGCCGTCGAGCAGGGTGACGGTGAGGCAGGCCGGGGCGCCGGCGGCCAGGTGCCGGAAGAGGCGGCTGCCGGTGGAGCCGTGCACCAGCACCCGCTCGCCGTCGCGGGCGTACGCGACCGGCAGCGCGTACGGCTGGTCGCCGTCGGCGATGGCCAGGTGGCCGATCCGGCCGGCGTCGAGCACGGCGTGCAGGGCCGATCGGTCGTGGACGGCCAGGTCGGGCAGGCGGCGTACCCGGGTCCGGTCGGTGCCCCCGACGGCGGCCGCGCGCCCGGGCTGGTCGACGGCGGCGTCAAGGGCGCGGGGCCGGGACCCGTGGGTCC
>NZ_JBSGJR010000449.1:0-5994 GCF_053605645.1 Micromonospora sp. NPDC003776 | reverse complement strand
GCCGATCCGGCCCGCTCCCGGATCATCCGCTCCACCGCCGCCCGCGCGCCGGTGGCCTCGATGATGCCGCGGACCTCGGCGGCGCCCGCCTGGTCCAGGCCCGGGTCGCCGACCAGCGCCCGCAGCCGGGCGGCACGCGCCGGGCCGGCCGCGGCGCGGGCCAGGGCCAGCAGCACCGTCGCCTTCCCCTCGCGCAGGTCGTCGAGGTTGGACTTGCCGGTGACCGCCGGGTCACCGAAGACGCCGAGCAGGTCGTCGCGGAGCTGGAACGCCTCGCCGATCGGGTCGCCGAAGCCCGCCAGGGCCGCCACCGCGTCCGGCTCCGCGCCGGCCAGGGCGGCGCCGATCTGCACCGGGCGGGTCACCGTGTAGCGGGCCGTCTTCAACCGGATCACGGTGAGCGCCTCGGCCACCGACCCGGCGCCGGCGCTGCCCAGCACGTCCAGGTACTCCCCCGCGATCACCTCGGCCCGCATCCGGGCGAGCAGGACGTGCCCGCGCCGGATCCGCTCCGGGTCGAGGCCGCAGCCGTGGAACATCTGGCCGGACCAGGCGGCGCAGAGGTCGCCGCAGAGCAGCGCCGCGTCCCGGCCGTACGCCTCCGGGTCGCCCTGCCAGCCGGAAGTGGCGTGCAGGTCGGCGAAGATCCGGTGCACCGAGGGCTTTCCGCGCCGGCGGTCGCTGCCGTCCAGGATGTCGTCGTGGATCAGGGCGAAGGCGTGGAACAGCTCCAGCGCCGCCGCCGCGACCACGATCGGCCGGCCGTCGGGGCCGCCGGCGCCCCGCCAGCCCCAGTAGCAGAAGAGCGGCCGCAGCCGCTTGCCACCGGCGAGGACGAACCGGCAGAGCACGGCGTGGACGGCCAGCGTCCCGTCGTCCGACCGACCCGGCCGCTGCTCCGCCAGGAACGCGGCGAGCGCGGCGTCGAAGCGGTCCCGCAGCAGGGTCGGGTCGGTCGGTGCGACGGCGAGGGTCATGGCGCCTCCGAGGCCAGTCCGGCGAGCTGGAGCAGCAGAGCCTTGACGTCGGTGGCGGCGATCCGGTCCCGGGCCGCGGCGGGGTCGGAGCAGAGCAGCACCGGCCCGTCGGCCGGATCGGCGGGCAGCCGGCCGTGCGAGCCGCGGACCGCCCGCGCCCCGGCGTCCAGCCCGACCACGCTCATCAGGTAGCGCATCCCGAGCTTCTTGCGGGCCAGCGCCACCGCCGCGCGCCGCTTGGCGGCAGCCGGGGCGGCCGGGTCGAAGAACAGCTCGGCGGGGTCGTAGCCCGGCTTGCGGTGGATCTCCACCAGGCGGGCGAAGTCGGGCGCGCGGGCGTCGTCGAGCCAGTAGTAGTACGTGAACCAGGCGTCCGGCTCGGCCACCAGGACCAGTTCGCCGGAGCGGGCGTGGTCCAGCCCGTACCCGGCCTGGCCGGCGGCGTCGAGCACCTCGGCCACCCCGGGCAGCGCGGCGCAGAGCTTCGCGACCGCCGGCACGTCCGCCGGGTCCTTCACGTACACGTGCGCCACCTGGTGGTCGGCGACCGCGAAGGCCCGCGACGTCCACGGGTCGAGGTACTCCATCCCGGCCTGGGTGTAGACCCGCAGCAGCCCCTCCGCGCGCAGCATCCGGTTCACGTCCACCGGGCGGGAGACGTCGGTGATGCCGTACTCGGAGAGCACCACCACCGTGGCCTCCCGCGCCCGGGCGGCGTCCAGCAGCGGCGCGAGCACCGCGTCCAGCTCCGCCGCCGCGGCGGCGGCCTCCGGCCCGGCCGGCCCGAAGCGCTGCAGGTCGTAGTCGAGGTGCGGCACGTAGACCAGGGTCAGGTCGGGCGACTGCTCGTCGAGGATCCGCTCGGCGGCCCGGCAGATCCACCGGGACGAGGGCAGTCCGGCGCCCGGCCCCCAGTAGGTGAAGAGCGGGAAGGTGCCGAGCGCCCCGGTCAGGGTGTCGTGCAGCTCGGGCGGGTCGGTCCAGCAGTCCGGCTCCTTGCGCCCGTCGGCGTGGTAGATCGGTCGGGGCGTCACCGTCCAGTCGACGTCGGCGCCCATCGCGTACCACCAGCAGACGTTGGCCACCCGGTAGCCGGGCTCCACCCGCCGGGCGGCCTGCCACAGCTTCTCCCCGCCGACCAGCGCGTTGTGCTGCCGCCAGAGGAACACCTCGCCGAGGTCCCGGAAGTACCAGCCGTTGCCGACGATGCCGTGCCCGGACGGTGGTTCGCCGGTGAGGAAGGTGGACTGCACCGAGCAGGTGACCGCGGGCAGCACCGTGCCCAGCTCGGCCTGGAAGCCGGCCTCGGCGACCGCGCGCAGCCGGGGCATGTGCGCCAGCAGCCGCGGGGTCAGGCCGACCACGTCCAGCACCACGAGACGCCGGCTCATGAGGCCACCCCCACCGTCGTGGCCAGCCCGAGGCCGGCCAGCTCGTCGCGGGTGAAGGCCAGCTCGGCGGCGATCCCGGCGGCCAGCTCCGCGTCGGTGCGCGGCCGCCGCGCCGCCGGCAGCACCCCCCAGGTGTACGTCTCCACGTCGAGGTGGTCGCAGCCGGCCACCGGTCCGGCGAAGAGCGCCGCGAGGGCGGCCCGCAGCACCGGCACGGTCGAGCTGAGCGGCGGCTCGGGCGGGGCGTGCAGCGGCACGTGGTAGTGCACCCGCCAGGCCCCGGGCAGCCGCGCGTCGAGGGCGGCGTCGAGGTCGTCGGCCGCGTACGCCGGGTGGGCCGGGTCGGCGCCGCCCGCGCAGCCGGCGGTCCGGGTCTGGTGCAGGAAGCGGGGCTCGACCCAGCGGCGCAGCGCCTCCTCGGATGCGGCCGGTTCGGCGGCGGCGAGGGCGGCGGAGACCTGCACCTTGACCACCGGCAGCCCGGCGTCCCGGAGCCGGCCCAGCGCCTCGACCGGCTCCTCCCAGGCACAGGCGAGGTGCGCCAGGTCCAGGCAGATCCCGAGCCGGTCCGTATCCATGGCTGACAATACCTCATCCGCCTGTCCCGTCGACTCCACCACACAGCCCGGTTCCGGCTCGAAGCCGACCCGGACGCTCCGCCCGGTCTCCCGCTCCACCGCGGCGAGGCCGGCGCCCAGCTCGTCGAGGCGGCGCCGGGCGAGGTCGGCCCGGCCGGCGTCCCAGGGCGTACGCCAGGCCAGCGGCAGGGTGGAGATCGAGCCCCGGGCCGCGTCGTCGGGGAGCAGGTCGGCCAGCACCCGGGCCAGGTTCAGGGTGTACCCGAGCCGCTCCGGGGTGGTCCAGTCCGGGTGGTAGACCGCGCCCTTCACCACCGGCGCCTGGAAGGCCGCGTACGGGAAGCCGTTGAGGGTGACCACCTCCAGCCCGCGTACCGTCAGCTCGTGCCGGAGCCGGCGACGGGCCGCCGCGTCGGCGGCGAGCTCCGCGGCGACCGGCGCGGCCAGCCAGAGCCCAAGGCCCAGCAGATCGGCGTCGAGCGCCCGGCGGACCCCCACCGCGTACGTGTCGAGCTGGGCGAGCACGCCGGCCAGGTCCTCGGCCGGGTGGACGTTGGTGCAGTAGCCGAGGTGGACGGTGCTGCCGTCGGCGTGCCGGAGCCGCATCACTCGCCCCCGCGCAGGATCGAGTTGCCGGCGAAGGTGGGCGCCGGGGCGTCCAGGTCGGTGAGGTCCAGCCGCCCGGACTGGCCGTAGAACTCGACCGGGTTGCGCCACAGCACCCGGTCCACGTCGTCGTCGGAGAACCCGGCGTGCAGCATCGCCTCCCCGGTGGCCCGGGTCAGCAGCGGGTCCGAGCGCCCCCAGTCGGCGGCCGAGTTGACCAGCATCCGCTCGGTCCCGTACGTCCGCAGCAGCTCGACCATCCGCGGCGGGGACATCTTGGTCTCCGGGTAGATGGAGAAGCCCAGCCAGCAGCCGGTGTCCCGGACCAGCTTCACGGTGACCTCGTTGAGGTGGTCGACCAGCACCCGGCCGGGGTCGATGCCGGACTCGGCCACCACGGCCAGGGTGCGCTCGACCCCGCGCGCCTTGTCCCGGTGCGGGGTGTGCACCAGGGCGGGCAGGTCGTGCGCGACGGCCAGCGCGAGCTGGCCGGCGAAGGCGGCGTCCTCGGCCGGGGTCATCGAGTCGTAGCCGATCTCGCCGACCGCGACCACGCCGTCCTTGTTTAGGTAGCGCGGGAGCAGGTCGAGCACCGGGCGGCAGCGCGGGTCGTTGGCCTCCTTCGGGTTCAGCGCCACGGTGGCGTGGTGCCGGACGCCGAACTGCCCGGCCCGGAACGGCTCCCAGCCGACCAGCGAGTCGAAGTAGTCGACGAAGGTCTCGACGCTGGTGCGGGGCTGGCCGAGCCAGAACGCCGGCTCCACCACCGCGCGTACCCCGGCGGCGGCCATCCGCTCGTAGTCGTCGGTGGTCCGGGACGTCATGTGGATGTGCGGGTCGAAGATGCGCATCACGCCTCCCTGGCGGTGGTGGGGTGCGAGCCGGCGCCGAGCCGGTCGAGCAGGTCGGTGGCGTCGGCGGGCATGGTCCGCCCGGCGGCGTGCCGTTCGGCGGCGAGCCCGGCCAGCATGCCGCCCAGCTCCCCGTCCGCCCGGCCCTCCAGGTCGTCCACCACAGCCAGCGGCACGCCGGTGAAGACGCACTTCAGCACGGCCTGCCGCCAGGTCGCCTGTTCCAGGTGCCGGGCGTACGGGCCGAGCGCGGCGGCGACCAGCCGGGTGTCGTTGGTGCGGATCGCGTCGTGCAGCAGCGGCACGCACTCGGCCCCGATCGGCAGCAGCGGCAGGGCCCGCAGGACGGCCCGCTTCTCGGCGGCGTCGCCGTGCCGGTAGAGCGAGTCGGCCACGACGGCGTGGTCGCCGGGGAGCGCGGTGAGCAGCAGCGCCCGGACGGCCTCGTCGACGGTCCAGCCGGGCAGGTCGGGCAGCGGCCCCCGGCCGCACCGCCGGGCGGCGGTGGCGAAGAGCCGCGGGATCGCGGCGGGCTCGGTCGCGACGCGGCGCAGGGCCGCGTCCAGCCACTGCGGATCGGGTACGCCGCGCAGTGCGGCGCGCAGTCGGTCGGGTGTCATGCCGTCTCCCCTTTCCAGCCGGATGGCAGGTGGTCAGCCACCGCCTCTGCCCTGCGACACGGTCGTCCGGGCGGCCGTGCGCAGGAAGTCGAGCGAGCGGGCGGCGACGGTGGGCGCGGCGTGCGAGTGCCGCGGCAGCTCCACCGCCACCAGCCCGCGGTAGCCGGCGTCGGCGAGGGCGCGCAGCACGGGCGGGAAGTCGATCTCACCGGTGCCGAACTCCAGGTGCTCGTGCACGCCCCGGCGCATGTCGTCGATCTGCACGTTGACCAGGTGGTCGGCGACCGCCGCCACGCAGTCGGGCACCGGGGTCGGCTCCAGGCAGCGACAGTGCCCGATGTCCAGGGTGATCCCGAACCGGGGCGGCGCGCCGAGGGCGTCCCGCAGCCACCGCCAGCCGGCGATGTCCTCGACCAGCATGCCCGGCTCCGGCTCGAAGCCGAGCGGCACGCCCGCGTCCTCCGCCGCGGCGCACACCGTGGCGCAGCCGGCGACCAGGCGGTCCCGGGCCACCTCGGCCGGCACCTCGGGCGGGCGTACGCCGGCCCAGAAGGAGACCGCCTCCGCGCCCAGGTCCGCACCGATCCGGACGGCCCGGCGGAGGAACTCGATCCGCAGGGCCCGGTCGTCGTGGAGCAGGGTCGGGGCGTGCTTGTGCCACGGGTCGAGCAGGTAGCGGGCCCCGGTCTCGACCACCACCCCGAGGCCGAGGGCGCTCAGCCGGTCGGCGACCGCGGCGACCCGGCGGGCCAGTCCGGGGGCGAACGGGTCCAGGTGGTCGTGGTCCAGGGTGAGCGCGACGCCGTGGTAGCCGAGGTCGGCCAGGACCGCGAGCGCGTCGGTGAGCCGGTGGTTGGCGAAGCCGTTGGTGCCGTACCCGAAGCGGAGGGCGGCCGGGTCGAGCGGGGCGGTCATGTCGGTGAGACGAGTCGAGCCAGGCGGCGGCCGAGCGGCGCGGCGGCGGCGACGGC
>NZ_JBSGJR010000448.1:0-5994 GCF_053605645.1 Micromonospora sp. NPDC003776 | reverse complement strand
GTCCGGCCCCGCTGCACGCCCGGCTGGCCGAGGCCGACCCCACGGCGGCGGCCGGCATCCTGCCGACCAACGGCCGGCGGATCGTCCGGGCGCTGGAGGTGATCGAGCTGACCGGCGCACCCTTCACGGCGTCCCTGCCCGAGCCGACCCCGTTCTATCCGTCCGTGCAGCTCGGCGTGGACCTGGACACCGCCCTGCTGGACGAGCGGATCGCGCTGCGGGTGGACCGGATGTGGGCCGCCGGCCTGGTCGCCGAGACCCGGGCCCTGGTCGGCCGTGGCCTGCCCGAGGGGCGGACGGCCAGCCGGGCGCTCGGCTACCAGCAGGTGCTGCGCTTCCTGGCCGGCGAGCTGACCGAGACCGAGGCGTACGACGAGACGATCCGGGCCACCCGCCGATTCGTCCGCCGGCAGCGCTCCTGGTTCCGGCGCGACCCGCGGATCCACTGGCTGGACTCGGCCTCGCCCGCGTTTGTCGAGACCGCGCGGCGGATGGTGGCCGAGCATCGGTAATGATGGTGGCGTGGAGTTCACCAAGGGCCACGGCACCGGCAACGACTTCGTCATCCTGCCCGACCCGGACGGCGCGCTCGACCTGACACCCGGTCTGGTCGCCGCGCTCTGCGACCGGCGGCGGGGGATCGGCGGGGACGGTGTGCTGCGCGTGGTACGGGCCGCCAAGCACCCGGAGGGCGCCGCCCTGGCCGGCGAGGCCGAGTGGTTCATGGACTACTGGAACTCCGACGGGTCCTTCGCCGAGATGTGCGGCAACGGCTCCCGGGTCTTCGTCCGGTACCTGCTGGAGACCGGGCTGGCCGACCCGACGGACGCGGCGCTGCCGGTGGCCACCCGGGCCGGCGTGGTACGCGCGCGACTGGAGGGGGAGGACATCGCGGTCGAGATGCGGCGTCCCCGGCTGTCCGGCACGGCCACCGCCACCCTGGGCGGGCTGACCCTGGCCGGCGCGGCGGTGGACGTCGGCAACCCGCACCTGGTCTGTGCGGTGCCCGCCGGGCTGGAGCTGGCGGGTCTCGACCTCACCCGGGCGCCGGGCGTCGACCCGGCGGTCTTCCCGGCGGGCGTGAACGTCGAGTTCACCGCGCCGGGCGAGCCGGTGGCCGGCGCCGACGGGCACGTGCTGATGCGGGTCTACGAGCGCGGCTCCGCCGAGACGCTCTCCTGCGGCACCGGCACCTGCGCGGTCGCCGCGGTCGCGCTGCGCGACGCCGGCCGGGACACCGGCACGGTCATCGTGGACGTCCCCGGCGGCCGCCTCACGGTGACGGTTACCGAGGACTCCTGCTGGCTCTCCGGCCCCGCGGTCCTGGTCGCCACCGGCGAGACCACCCTCCAGCCCTGACCCCACGCGCTGCCCGGGCGCCCCACGGCCCCCGCCGCGCCCCCGCCGCGTTGATCAAGGAGTTTGCGTCAGGAACGGGCGCTTCCCTGACGCAAACTCCTTGATCAACGAGCCCCAGACGGGGCGCGATCAGGGGGGCGGGGTTCGAGGCGGTTGGTGTCGCGGCCGAAGGGGCCGTCAGGGGGTGGCGCTGGCGTTGGCGGCGATCTCGGGCAGGTCGGCCGGGCCCGGGTCCGCGGCCGGGGCCGGGGTGGCGGCGGGGTTCTGGGCGGCGGCGCGGACCGCCGCCGCGACCGCCGGGGCGACCCGGGAGTCGAAGACGCTCGGCACGATGACGGTCGGGTTGATCTTGTCCTCGCCGACCACGTCCGCGATCGCCCGGGCCGCCGCGATCGCCATCTCCTCGGTGAACTCCTCGGCGTGCGCGTCGAGCATGCCGCGGAACACGCCGGGGAAGGCCAGCACGTTGTTGATCTGGTTCGGCTGGTCCGAGCGGCCGGTGGCGACCACCGCGGCGTGCTTGCGCGCCTCCCGCGGGTCGACCTCCGGGTCCGGGTTGGCCAGCGCGAAGACGATCGCGTCCTTGGCCATGGTGGCGATGTCGTCGCCGGTGAGCAGGTTCGGCGCGCTCACCCCGATGAAGACGTCGGCGCCCCGGACCGCCCCGGGCAGGTCGCCGGAGTAGTTCTCCTTGTTGGTGTTCTCCGCCAGCCACTGCCAGGCCGGGTTCAGATCCGGCAGTCCGCGGTGCAGCGCGCCCTGCCGGTCGTACGCGATGATGTCGCCCACGCCCTGGCGCAGCAGCAGCTTCATGATCGCGGTGCCGGCCGCGCCGGCGCCGGAGACGACCACCCGCACGTCCGCCAGCTGCTTGCCGACGACGCGCAGCGCGTTGGTCAGCGCGGCCAGCACGCAGATCGCGGTGCCGTGCTGGTCGTCGTGGAAGACCGGGATGTCCAGCGCCTCGCGCAGCCGGGCCTCGATCTCGAAGCAGCGCGGCGCGGCGATGTCCTCCAGGTTGATCCCGCCGTACGCGGGCGCGATCGCCTTCACGATCGAGACGATCTCGTCGGTGTCCTGGGTGTCCAGCACCACCGGCCAGGCGTCCACCCCGCCGAAGCGCTTGAACAGCGCCGCCTTGCCCTCCATCACCGGCAGCGAGGCGGCCGGCCCCAGGTTGCCCAGGCCGAGCACGGCGGAGCCGTCGCTGACCACGGCGACCGTGTTCCGCTTGATGGTGAGCCGGCGGGCGTCGGCCGGGTTCTCGGCGATCGCCTGGCAGACCCGCGCCACGCCCGGGGTGTACGCCCGGGACAGCTCGTCACGGGTGCGCAGCGCGACCTTCGAGCTGACCTCGATCTTGCCGCCCAGGTGCAGCAGGAACGTCCGGTCGGAGACCTTGCGGACGTCCACCCCGTCGAGCGCGGTCAGCGCGTCGACGACCTGATCGGCGTGGTTGGCGTCGGCGGTGTCGCAGGTGAGGTCGACGATCACATGGGCCGGGTCGGAATCGACCACGTCCAGCGCGGTGACGATGGCGCCCGCCTCGCCCGCCGCGGTGGTCAGCCGGCCGATCGAGGAGGCGTCCGCGGGTACCGCGATCCGGATGGTGATCGAGAATCCGGCACTCGGCAGTCGGGTGTTGGCCACGTAGAACTCCTCCGTCGGCGCTGAGCGGCTCGCCTGGCATTTCTACTCGCTCGCCCTGCTCGCCCGGCATCCGGCCCCGTTACCAGTTAGTAGCGCCACGGGCATATAGCAGGTGCGTCGAGCGTTGGCACATGTCAGGATGCTCATACGCACGGGAAATGCCCCGGCATTTGACATAACGGACAGGAGACGCGGTTTGCGCGAGCAGGAGACCTACCTTCCCTACGAGGACGACGAGCTCGACGCCACCACCGGCGAGTTCGAGCTGTCGGAGCGGCAGGCGTTGCGGCGGGTCCCCGGCCTCTCCACCGAGCTCACCGACATCACCGAGGTCGAATACCGTCAGCTCCGGCTGGAGCGGGTCGTCCTGGTGGGCGTCTGGACCGAGGGGACCCAGGACGACGCCGACAACAGCCTCACCGAGCTGGCGGCGCTGGCCGAGACGGCCGGCTCCCAGGTGCTGGAGGGGCTGATCCAGCGGCGCAGCCGGCCCGACCCGGCGACGTACATCGGTCGGGGCAAGGTCGACGACCTCGGCGCGGTGGTGCTCTCCACCGGCGCCGACACGGTGATCTGCGACGGTGAACTCTCCCCGTCGCAGCTGCGCAACCTGGAGCAGCGCACCAAGGTCAAGGTGGTCGACCGGACCGCCCTGATCCTGGACATCTTCGCCCAGCACGCCAAGAGCCGCGAGGGTAAGGCGCAGGTCGAGCTGGCCCAGCTCGAATACCTGCTGCCCCGGCTGCGCGGTTGGGGTGAGACCCTCTCCCGGCAGACCGGTGGTAGCGGCCGCGGCGGCGGCGCCGGCGGCGGCGTGGGCCTGCGTGGTCCCGGTGAGACCAAGCTCGAGACCGACCGGCGCCGGATCCGGCACCGCATCGCGCGGCTGCGCCGCGAGATCAAGAGCATGACGACGGTACGCCAGACCAAGCGCGCCCGGCGCTCCCGCAACGCGGTGCCCGCGGTGGCCATCGCCGGCTACACCAACGCCGGCAAGTCCAGCCTGCTCAACCGCCTCACCGGGGCAGGCGTGCTGGTGGAGAACGCGCTGTTCGCCACCCTGGACCCGACCACCCGCCGGGCCACCACGGCCGACGGGCGGCTCTACACCCTCTCCGACACGGTCGGGTTCGTCCGGCACCTGCCGCACCAGATCGTCGAGGCGTTCCGCTCGACGCTGGAGGAGGTCGCCGACGCCGACCTGGTGGTGCACGTGGTGGACGGCACCCACCCGGACCCGGAGGAGCAGGTCCGCGCGGTCCGCGAGGTGCTCGCCGAGGTGGGCGCCGACCGGCTGCCGGAGCTGCTGGTGGTCAACAAGACCGACGCCACCGACGAGGAGACGCTGCTGCGGCTCAAGCGCCTCTGGCCGGACGCCGTCCTGGTCTCCGCGCACAACGGGAGCGGGATCGACGGGCTGCGCGAGGCGATCGAGCAGCGGCTGCCCCGCCCGGCGGTCGAGGTCCGCGCCGTGCTGCCGTACGACCGGGGTGACCTGGTCGCCCGGGTGCACCGGCAGGGCGAGGTGCTCAGCACGTCCCACCTGCCGGAGGGGACCCTGCTGCACGTGCGCGTCGGTCAGGCGCTCGCCGCCGAGCTGGCGCCGTACCGGGCGGGGGACCGGCTGACCACGGACGAGCGGGTGGCCGTCGGCGGCTGAGCCGTCCGGCGTCACCCGCCCGAAACCGCAGCCGTGCGACACTTGGCGCCATGCGGCACGCTGTCTCCTCGGTCACGATCGCGCTCGGCCTGATCGGCGCGGTCGTGGCCCCCGCCGGGCTCGCCGTGGCGGCTCCCGCCGCGGCCCCAGTGCTGGCTGCGGCTCCCAAGAAGAAGTGCACCGTCGAGGACAAGCGGCTGCGCGAGCTGTCCGGGCTGGTCGCCACCGGCACCGGTTACGTCGTGATCGACGACGGCAGCGACGACTCCAGCCACAAGAAGGTCTTCTACCTCGACGGCACGTGCGGCCTGGCGAAGGAGCCGGTCTCCTACTCCGGCGACGGTCCGTACGACACCGAGGACCTGGCCCTCGGGCCGGACAAGAAGACCCTCTGGATCGGCGACATCGGGGACAACGCCACCAGCAAGACCCGGCGCGAGCGCATCGCCGTCTGGACCATGCCGGTCAGCGGCAAGAGCAAGCCGGTGCTGCACCGGCTGGCGTACCCGGAGAAAAAGCCGCACGACGCCGAGGCGCTGCTGGTCGGGGACGACAACCTGCCGCTGATCATCACCAAGGACCCGTCGGGCAAGGCGGAGATCTTCAAGCCCTCGGGCCCGCTCAAGTCCGGTGACACCGAGCCGGTGCCGATGAAGAAGGTCGGCGAGGTCACCGTCCCCAAGACGAACACCGACAACAAGCTGGGCGCGCCCGGCCGGATGACGATCACCGGCGCGGCCCGCTCACCCGATGGCAGCAAGGTCGTCCTGCGCACCTACGCCGACGCCTTCGAGTACGACGTGGCGAACGGCGACCTCGTCGGGGCGTTCAAGGGCGCGCCGCGGGTGACCCCGCTGGCCGACGTGTTCGGCGAGGCGATCTCGTACACCCCGGACGGCAAGAGCTTCGTCACGGTCTCCGACGTCGGCCTGCTGGACGACACCGAGCCGGTGGAGATCCTCAGCTACGTCCCGTCGACGAAGGGCGTGGAGGCGCTGCCGAACGCGGGCGGGGTGGCGGCGAAGCCGGCCGCCGAGAAGTCCTGGTTCGAGAGCCTCTCGCTGGACGAGATCACGTACCTGATCGCCGCGGTGGGGGTGATCGGCGCGCTGATGGTCGGGGCCGGCATCTTCGGGATCATGCGGTCCCGCCGCAAGCCGGCACCGGCCGAGCCGGCCGAGCGGGATGACCAGTTCCCGGGCCACGGGGGCTTCCCGCCCGGCGACCGACCGGATTCCGGCGCCCCCCGGGGCGGCGTCTACGGCGGCAGCGGCGGGGTGTACGGCGGCGCGCCCCCGAACGGCGCCTCCGGTCGCCCGGCCGGC
>NZ_JBSGJR010000447.1:0-6000 GCF_053605645.1 Micromonospora sp. NPDC003776 | reverse complement strand
GGCGCTGGACGGCGAGGTGGACTGCACCGAACAGCCGGAGCGGGCCCTCGCGGCCGGGCTGCTGCCGTGGCTGCGTACCGGCGCGGCGACGCGGGCGGCCCGGGCGCACGTGCGGGCGTACCGCCGGCACCGGCGGGAGCGGTCGGCGTTCCCGCTGCTCGCCGCGCACCTGCGGTTCTGCGCGCTGGGCGGACATGTGGCGCACGGGTTGGCCGTGCTCGCCGAACAGCTGCCCCGGCTGGACCACCCGGCGGACGATCTGTCCGCGATGGAGTTCGCCGCCGCCGGGTCGCTGCTCTGCGCGCTCGCCGTCGAGGCCGGTCTCGGCGACCGCCGGATCCACCGGCCCGGTCACGGCCCCCGACCGGCGGCCGAGGTGGACGTGGCCACCCTCGGCGGGCACCTGCAGGCCCTGGCCACCACGCTCGCCGGCAGCTTCGACGCCCGCAACGGCACCGGCCACCAGTCCGGCCGGATCGCCTCCTGGCTGGCCGAACGGCCGCTGGCCGAGCCGGCGCCGCTGCCCGCCGAGGACGAGCTCGACGGCGACGCCGAGGACGACCCGGCCGAGCCGGGACCGCCGGGCGAGGAGGAGGTGACGCCGCTGAGCCTGGCGCTGCTCACCGCCGCCTTGGACGCGCGGGGCGACGCGTACGCGGTGGAACCGGACGGCACCGTGATCGGGCGGTGGGGCGCCGCGGTGATCCAGTTCCGCCGGCTCGGGCAGCAGGGGGAGATCCTGCACGCCCGGGCGGTGGGCACCCGGCGGCTGCCGGCCACCCGGCGGGCCGAGGCGTACGCGTTCTGCAACGCCTGGAACCACGACCGGCTGCTGCCGGCCGCGTACGTGCACGAGCCGGGCGACGGGGCGCTGGTGCTGGCCGCCGACGTGACCACCGACCTGGCGCACGGGGTGGCCCCGGCCCAGCTGGCCGTGCTGGTCACCGCTGCGGTGAGCACCGGGGTGGCGTACGCCGAGGCGGTCGCCGCGCTGCCCGAGGGCTAACATCGCCGGCGTGTTCGTGGTGACCCTGAGCTACCTGACCGACCTGGACCAGGTCGACGCCGCCCTGCCCGACCACCTGGCCTGGGTGGAGCGCCAGTACGCCGACGGCGTCTTCCTCGCCTCCGGCCGCAAGGTGCCGCGTACCGGCGGGGTGATCCTGGCCGCCGGGCTCGACCGCGCCGAGCTGGACCGGCGGCTGGCCACCGATCCGTTCGCCGAGCGGGGCGTGGCCGCGTACGAGGTCACCGAGTTCGTCGCCGGCCGGGTCGCCGACGGCCTGGCGCACCTGCGGGAGGGCTGACCGCCGGAGCGGCCGGTCCACCACGGGCGGTGGACCGGCGCGCGGAGCGGTCGGGGTCAGACCTCGACGACGGTCGGAACGATCATCGGCCGGCGGCGGTACGCGTCGTTGACCCACCGGCCGACGGTGCGCCGGACGATCTGCTGGAGCTGGTGCGGGTCGGTGATGCCGTCCGCAGCGGCCCGGTTGAGCGCCTCGGTGACCAGCGGGACCACCGGGCTGAACGCCTCCGGGTCCTCGGAGAAGCCCTTCGCGGAGACGGTCGGCCCGCCGACCACCTTGCCGGTCACCGAGTCGACGACCACGGTGGCGGCGATGAAGCCGCCGTCGCCGAGGATCCGCCGCTCGGTGAGCAGCGACTCGCTGACGTCGCCGACGGCCAGTCCGTCCACGTAGACGTACCGGCTCTTCACGTGGCCGACCAGGCTGGCCCGCCCGTCGACCAGGTCGACGACGTCGCCGTCCTCGCAGAGCACCACCCGGTCCGGCGCGACGCCGGACTCGATGCCGAGGCGGGCATGCGCCCGCAGGTGCCGCCACTCGCCGTGCACCGGCATCAGGTTGCTCGGGCGGGTGACGTTGAGCAGGTAGAGCAGTTCGCCGGCGGGGGCGTGACCGGAGACGTGCACCTTGGCCACGTCCTTGTGGATCACCGTGGCGCCGGCCCGGGCCAGCCGGTTGATCACCCGGTAGACCGAGGTCTCGTTGCCCGGCACCAGGGAGCTGGCCAGCACCACCGTGTCGCCGGGGGCGATGGTGATGTGCCGGTGGTCGCCGCTGGCCATCCGGCCCAGGGCGCTCATCGGCTCGCCCTGGGAACCGGTGGACATCAGCACGATCTGCTCGGGCGGCAGCGTGGTGGCCTCCTCCAGCCCGACCACCAGGCCGGGCGGGATGTTGAGCAGGCCGAGGTCGCGGGCGATGCCCATGTTGCGGACCATCGACCGGCCGATCAGCGCCACCTTGCGGCCGTGCTCGACGGCCGAGTCGAAGACCTGCTGCACGCGGTGCACGTGCGAGGCGAACGAGGCGACGATGATCCGACCGCGCGCCTTGGCGAAGATCGAGTCGAGCACCGGCCCGATCTCCCGCTCCGGCGTCACGAAGCCGGGGATCTCAGCGTTGGTGGAGTCGGACAGCAGCAGGTCCACGCCCTCGGCGCCGAGCCGGGCGAACCCGGCCAGGTCGGTGATCCGGCCGTCCAGCGGGAGCTGGTCCATCTTGAAGTCGCCGGTGTGCAGCACCAGGCCGGCGGGGGTGCGGATGGCCACCGCCAGGGCGTCCGGGATCGAGTGGTTGACCGCGAAGAACTCGCACTCGAACGGGCCGAGCCGCTCCCGCCGCCCCTCGGCGACCGTCAGCGTGTACGGCTGGATCCGCCGCTCGGCCAGCTTCGCCTCGACCAGGGCCAGGGTGAACTGGGAGCCGACCAGCGGGATGTCCGGCTTGTGGGCGAGCAGGTACGGCACCGCGCCGATGTGGTCCTCGTGCCCGTGGGTGAGCACGATCGCCTGCACGTCGTCGAGCCGGTCCAGGATCGGGCCGAAGTCGGGCAGGATCAGGTCCACGCCCGGCTGCTCCACGTCGGGGAAGAGCACCCCGCAGTCGACGATCAGCAGCTTGCCCTCGTACTCGAAGACGGTCATGTTCCGGCCGATGGCGCCGAGCCCACCCAGCGGGATGATCCGCAGGCCGCCCTCCGGCAGCGGCGGGGGAAGTTCACCCTCGATGTGCGCCTCGGTCACGCGTCCACCTCATTCTGCGACGCCGTCACGCGGCGTCCGTCGTGTCGTTCGGTCATTCGGGAAGGGGCAGGCCCGCCGCCGCGCAGTCGGCGCGCAGCTGGGCCAGTTCGTCCGCGGTGGCGTCCACCAGCGGCGGCCGCACCGGGCCGGCCGGCAGCCCCTTGGCCGCCAGGCCCGCCTTCACCAGGATCACGCCCTGAGTGCGGAAGATGCCGGTGAACAGGGGCAGCAGCCGACGGTGCAGCGCCAGCGCGCCGGCGACGTCCCCCGCCTCGTACGCCTCGATCAGCTGCTTGGTCTGCACCCCGGTGAAGTGGGTCGAGGTGCCGACCACGCCCACCGCGCCGACCGCGAGGGCGGGCAGGGTCAGCGAGTCCTCGCCGCTGTAGTAGGCCAGGTCGCTGCGGCTGAGCACCCAGGAGGTGGCGGTGAGGTCGCCCTTGGCGTCCTTGACCGCGACGATTCGGCCGTGCTCGGCCAGCTTCACCAGGGTGTCGGTGGCGATCGCGGTGCCGGCCCGGTGCGGGATGTCGTACAGCATGATCGGCAGCCCGGTGGCGTCGGCGACCGCGGTGAAGTGCCGCAGCAGCCCGCTCTGCGGCGGCTTGTTGTAGTACGGGGTGACCACCAGCAGGCCGTGCGCGCCGGCCTTCTCCGCCTGGGTGGCCAACTCGATGGTGTGCCGGGTGTCGTTGGTGCCGACGCCGGCGATGATCCGGGCCCGGTCGCCAACCGCCTCCGCGACCGCGCGGATCAGGGACTCCTTCTCCGCGTCGGTGGTGGTCGGCGACTCGCCGGTGGTGCCGTTCAGCACCAGCGCGTCGTTGCCCTGCTCGTCGACGAGATGGCGGGCCAGCCGGACGGCGCCGTCCAGGTCCAGGGACCCGTCGGCGGTGAACGGGGTCACCATGGCCGTGATCAGTCGCCCGAAGGGGCGCGACGCGCCCCGGTCCGGGGCGGCAGGGTGGTCGTGCGTCATGTTCACAACCTAGCGGACGACCACCGGGGCCCCGGCGGCGAAGGGCGCAGGACTCACTCGGCGTGCGGGCTGGCGGCCACCTCGGTGCCGTCGGGCAGCGTGGAGATCACGAAGTCGGCGAAGACGTTCGGCGCGACCCCCTGGAGCTGCCGCAGGCACTCGATGGCCAGCTCGCGGATCTCCACGTCGGCGTGCTCGGTGGCGCGCATCTTGATGAAGTGCCGCCAGGCCCGGTAGTTGCCGGTGACCACGATCCGGGTCTCGGTGGCGTTGGGCAGCACCGCGCGGGCCGCCTGCCGGGCCTGCTTGCGGCGCAGCGTGGGGTTCGGCTCGTCGGTGAAGCGGGACTCCAGCCCCTCCAGCAGCTCGGTGTACGCCCGGACGGCCGCCTCGGTCGCCTCGACGAACTTCTTGTGCAGCTCCGGGTCGTCCGCGATCACCGCGGGCTCGACCATGGCGGCGTCCCGCTCCGGCACGTACCGCTGGGAGAGCTGGGAGTACGAGAAGTGCCGGTGCCGGATCAGCTCGTGGGTGAAGGACCGGGACACCCCGGCGAAGTAGAAGCTCACCGAGCCGTGCTCCAGCACGGAGAGGTGGCCCACGTCGAGGATGTGCGCCAGGTAGCCGGCGTTGGTGGCGGTGGCCGGGTTCGGCTTCTTCCAGCTCTGGTAGCAGGCGCGCCCGGCGAACTCGGCGAGGGCCTGGCCGCCCTCGGCGTCGGTCGACCACGGCACGTCGTCCGGGGCCTGGAACTGGGTCCACGCGATCAGCTTGACCTGGGGCTGCACCATCTCCGGCATTCCTGCGACTGTAGTGGCCGCTGCGCCGCTCGCGAAACGTGGGCACGCCGACGTGAATCGCCGCACCACAGCGAATCTTGGACACTTCGCGTCCGTGGCGCGCGGCAAGTGTCCAAGATCTCGCAGCGGGACCGACCCCGAGCGGGTCTCTTCGACCGCCTTTCGAGCTGAGTCGTTCGTGACGTCAGGCTGGCCGGCCGCTGACGGCCCGTTCGCCGGGGCCGCCGTGATCGACCCGGTTCGCCGCAGAGCGCGGCAATCGACAGCGTGGGCACCCCGCCATGCCGCAGACCGGGTGGATCACCGGGCGCGCGCCGTCCCGACCCGGCGATGTCACCGCCGACTCAGCTCGAAAGGGCGTCGCAACCCCATGCCGGCCCCGCCCGCGGCTGGCAGGGCCGGGGCGTCGTCAGGGCCGGGGATCGGTCAGACGTAGAGCGAGGTGAACGGGGCCCAGGGCAGGTTGCGGACCACCGAGAAGGCGAACCAGACCGCCAGGAAGGCGCCGATCACCCTGGGGCTGAGCCGCAGCTCCGGCAGTCGCCAGCCGAACGCCCGGTTCCCGGCCCAGGTGACGAAGAGGTACGCCAGGAAGGGCAGCGCGAAGACGAAGAGGAAGTGGTGCCGGGCGGCGGCGGGCAGGTCGCCGTGCAGCACGTACCAGAGGGCCCGGGTGCCGCCGCAACCCGGACAGTCCAGCCCGGTGGTGAGCTTGAGCAGGCAGGTCGGGCGGGCGTCCGGCTCGGCGTTGGTCGGGTCGCTCACCAGCGCGTACGCCATGCCGACGCCGACGCAGCCGAGCGCCGCGAGGGGCACCGCCCAGCGCGGGGCGCGGGCGTGCAGGCGCAGCACGAGTCGGGTGAACCGGTCCGGCTCGACCGGGGGGTAGGCGACCCCGGCCGGCCAGTGCGGCGAGCCGGCGGGAGCGGCAGCGGCGTACGGGCCGGGGACCGTCTGCGGGTCGGCCGGGGCGCCGGGCCGGTCAACGCTCGTCACGCGCTCACCGTACACCCGCCACGCCCACCAGCGCGGCGGCCAGCGGAGCCGCCAGATCGCCGCCCTCCGGCGGGGCGTCTCGGTGGACCTGGGCGCCAGCTCGATCGACGTCGAGGTGGTGAACGGCCGGCTGGAACCGGTGGCCGCCTACACCGAGCAGGCCGACATCCGCT
>NZ_JBSGJR010000446.1:311-6025 GCF_053605645.1 Micromonospora sp. NPDC003776 | reverse complement strand
GGCCGCGATCGTCCTGGTCGCCATCATGAGCATCCTGCTCTACTCCGCCCTCACCCTGGTCGAACGCCTAGCCCTCCCCTGGGTAAAAGCCAACACCTCGGTGGTCCCACGTCGTCCGTCCGTCTCTGTGGACCTTGCGTGTGCCGCCTCCAGGTGAAGTCCACTGTCGACGCCGATCCAGCGTCCACACCCGGCGGACAGCGGATCCACTGTCGGCGGCGTCCCTTACCGTCGGGTGGCTACCGGGCTGAGGTGGTGGCTTTTACCCAGGGGAGGGCTAGGCGTTCGACCAGGGTGAGGGCGGAGTAGAGCAGGATGCTCATGATGGCGACCAGGACGATCGCGGCCCAGGCCGTGGCGGTGTCGCCGACGCCGTTGTACTGGAGGATCTGGTAGCCGAGGCCGGGCTTGTCGGAGTAGAACTCACCGATCACCGCGCCGATCGCGGCGAGCGGCATGGCCACCTTCAGCCCGACGAAGATCTGCGGCAGGGCGGCCGGGAGCCGCACCTTGCGGAACGACTGCCACCAGGACGCGTTCCACGAGCGGGCCAGCTCGGCCAGGTCGGCCGGCGTGGTGGTCAACCCGGTCGCGGTGGAGAGCACGATCGGGAAGAAGCAGAGCAGGAACACCATGGTGAGGATGGGCTTCTGCCCCCAGCCCACCGCGACCACCAGCAGTGGGCCGAACGCGATCTTCGGCACCGCGTTCACCGCCACCAGCAGCGGCGCGAACATCCGCTCCACCCGGTTGGAGGCGGCCAGGGCCATCCCGATCAGCACCCCGGCCGCGGTGGAGAGCAGGAAGCCGAGCAGGGTCATCCAGACCGTGATGCCCAGGGCCGGCAGCAGCACGTGCGCGCTTGCCGTCAGCCCCTGCCACACCGCCTGCGGCGGCGGCAGCGCCGCCGGGTGCACCAGGTGCAGCCCGGAGGTGACGACCCACCAGGCCGCCACCGCGATCACCAGCCCGAGCGCCGGCAGCACCATCGCCGACGGTCGTACGCCGAACCGGCTCGGGGTGGTCTCCGCCGGCGTCACCGGCTCCGCCGTCGGGGTCGTCGTCAACTGGGCCACGCTGTCCTCCTCTCTCGGCCGGCCGCCCGGCCGGCACGCGAAGGGGGTGCGCCCCGCCGGAACCCCGGCGGGTGCGCACCCCCGCATCCCGAGCCGACCGGTCAGGCCTTCGGCGCGAGGTTGAAGTCGATGATCTGGTCGGGGGTGATGTTCTGCTTGAGCGCGCCCGCGCCCTGGAGCAGCGCGATGCTCTTGGCGACCCGGCCCTGGTCCAGGGTGCCCAGCGCGGTCCCCGAGTTGCTGGACCGGACGTAGGCGGCCATCAGCTGGAGCTCGGCGGCGGCGGCCTGCGGGTTGGCGGCGTCCACGTTCTTCTTCAGGATCTGACCGGCCTCCTCCGGGTTGGCCAGCGCGTACTCCAGGCCCTTGAGCAGCGCCGCGGTGAAGCGCTTGACCATGTCCGGCTTCTCCTTGGCGATCTTCGTGGAGGTGATCAGGGCGTTGCCGTAGAGGTCGGTCATCACGTTGCTGTAGGGCAGCACGACCGGCTTCTTCTTGGTCACCGCCTCGACTGTGGGCTGGCCGACCACGAACTGGCCGATGCCGTCGACCGAGCCGGAGGCCAGGGTGCCCATCAGCGTCTGCGCCTCACCGTTGACCCAGGTCACCTTGCTGGCGTCGATGCCGGCCAGCCGGGCGTACGTCGGGAAGAGGTTGCGCACGACGGAGGTGGGGGTGTCGGCGAGCTTCTTGCCCTCCAGGTCCTTCGGGGTGGCGATGTTCTTGCCCTCGACCGACACGATGGCGGCCATGGTCCGCTGCTGGATCGCCGCGACCGCGACGAAGTCCTTGGCCTGGCCGTTGCCGAACTGGAGGATGCCACCGGTCAGGTCGATCGGGCCGAAGTCCGCCTGGCCACCGGTGATGGTCTGGATGACCGCACCGGTGCCCTGGCCGGGCTTGATGTCCACGTCGAAGCCGGCCTCCTTGAAGAAGCCCTTGTCCTTCGCCACCCAGGCGTAGGAGTCACGGCCGAAGTTGCCGAACGAGGTGAGGTAGGTCACCTTCTCCAGGGCCGCACCACCGGCGGCCTTGGTCTCGCCGGACTTGTCCGAGTCGCTGCTGCAACCCGAGACCAGGGCGAGGGCGGTGGCCAGCGCGGCGGCGGCGACCGTACGGGTCAGCCTTCTCATCAGTGCACCATGTCCTTTCCGACCAGGCCATGTTCGCCTGGTCGGGTCGTGGGTCCGACGGTGTCGGCAGGAGGGGGCAGCCGACAGGACCGTCGTGAGGGGACTCTTCGCGCGCAACAGCGTACGAGAAGCGCAACGCGACGATGCCCGGGCGTACGGTTGCGGAACGGAAACGAAGTTGCTTGACGGAAAGTGGACTGACGTCCACCCCGGACGGTGCTATAAGGATCGGCTACCGCTACGCTAGCCCGGCTCGCGTTCAGCACGGGGAAGGGAGCCGGCGGCGAGATGATCCGACTGTCCGGGGTGTCCCGCACCTTCGACGGCCGCTCCGGGCGGGTCGAGGCGCTGCGCGGCATCGACCTCGACGTCGCCGAGGGCGAGTTCGTCGCCGTACTGGGCCGGTCCGGCTGCGGCAAGTCCACCCTGCTGCGCATGATCGCCGGCCTGCTCCCGGTCACCGCGGGCGAGATCACCGTGGCGGGTACGCCGATCACCAAGCCCCGCCGGGACATCGCCATGCTGTTCCAGCGGCCCGCGCTGCTGCCCTGGCGCTCGGTGCTGGACAACGTCCTGCTGCCGGTCGAGATCTTCGGCTGGAGCCGGGCGAAGCACCGCGACCGGGCCCGCGCACTGCTGGAGATGGCCGGCCTGGGCGGCTTCGAGAAGCGCCTGCCGCACGAGCTCTCCGGCGGCATGCAGCAGCGCGTCTCGCTATGCCGGTCGCTGATCGGCGAGCCCCGCGTGATGCTCATGGACGAGCCCTTCTCGGCGCTCGACGCGCTCACCCGCGAGGAACTCTCCGGCGAACTCCAGCGGGTGCACATGGAGACGAGGGCGACCATCGTCTTCGTCACCCACTCGATCGACGAGGCGGTGCTGCTCGCCGACCGGGTCGTCGTGCTCAGCCCGCGTCCCGGCCGGATCCGCGAGATCGTCGAGGTCAAGGTGCCCCGACCCCGCACGCTGGGTCGCCACGCGCACCTCGCCGACGTGGCCCGGATCAGCGCCGAGCTGCACGAACTGCTGATGGAGCGGGACGCCCCCGGCGTACCCGCGCCGGCCGGACCGGCGCCGGAGCCGGCCGCGCCGACGGAGGAGCCGGCGCCGACCGGCACGGGAGGACAGTGACGATGCGGGTTTCCGTCTTCACGGAGCCGCACCGCGGGGCCAGCTACGACGACCAGCTCCGGTTCGCCCGGCGGGTCGAGGAGTGCGGCTACGAGGGCTTCTTCCGGGCCGACCACTACCGGGCGATGGGTGACGAGCCGGGACTGCCCGGCCCCACCGACGCCTGGCTGACGCTGGCCGCGCTGGCCCGGGAGACCTCCCGGATCCGGCTCGGCACCCTGGTCACCTCGGCCACCTTCCGGCTGCCCGGCCCGCTGGCCGTGATGGTGGCCCAGGTCGACCAGATGAGCGGCGGCCGGGTCGAGCTGGGCATCGGCGCCGGCTGGTTCGAGCGGGAGCACACCGCCTACGGCATCCCGTTCCCCGGGGTCACCGAGCGGTTCGACCGGCTGGCCGAGCAGCTCGAGGTGGTCACCGGGCTGTGGGGCACCCCGCCCGGCGAGACGTACAGCTTCAAGGGCGAGCACTACCAGCTCCTGGACGCGCCGGCGCTGCCCAAGCCGGTGCAACGGCCGGGCCCCCCGGTGATCATCGGCGGACGCGGCCCGAAGCGCACCCCCGAGCTGGCCGCCCGGTACGCCGACGAGTTCAACATGCCGTTCAAGACCGTCGCCGAGACGGCCGCCGCCTACCAGCGGGTACGGGAGGCGTGCGAGCGGGCCGGGCGGGACGCCTCGGGACGCGCCCCCCTGGTGCTCTCTGCCGGTGTGGTGGTGGCCATCGGCCGGACCGACGCGGAGGCACAGCGTCGGGCCGCCCCGCTGCACGTCAAGAGCGCCCTGCCGCCGGAGGACCCGGTGGTCGGCTCCCCCGCCCAGCTCGTCGACCGGCTCGGCGAGTTCGCGGCGATCGGCGCCACCCGGGTGCACCTGCGGCTGATCGACTTCGACGACCTCGACCACCTGGAGCTCATCGCCGCCGAGGTGCTCCCCCAACTGGACGGGATCCGATGACCCACCTCTCCCCCGACGTCGAACTCGGCCCCGTGGGCCAGGAGATCGTCTACGAGAACGACCGGGTGCGCGTCTGGCACATCCGGCTGGAGCCGGGCGAGCGCCAGCCGCTGCACCGGCACGACCACCCGTACCTGGTGGTGGCGATCCAGGGCGCGAAGAACGTGGTGCAGACGATCGACGGTACGAAGATCGACGCCGACGAACCGACCGGCGGGGTGGTCTACCGCGACCCGGGCGCCGTGCACATGCTGACGAACGTCGGGGACACCACCTATCTCGCCCGGCTGGTCGAGCTGAAGTAGCCACTGCTCACGGCGCTGCTCCCTAAGGAGTGGCAAGTGGCGATCGACGGCACCGGGCCGTAACGTGCCCGACATGGCCTTTCGGACGTGGGGCAGACTGCTGCTCACGGCGCTCGGGGTGAGCGTGCTGGCCGGGGCCGGCCAGCTCGGCATCGCGTACGGCTTCGGCGTGGTACGCCTCGACGGCGCGTTCGCCGACGGTTCGGTCAACCGGTGGCCCGCCCAGCTCGCCTGGGTCGGCTGGTTCGCCGCGGTCGCCGCCGTCGCCGGCACGGTGCTCACCGAACGCCTCGCCCGCCGGGACGGCTTCCCCGGGGGCACCAGCGAACAGCTCTCCGTGGCCGGCGCCGCCGCGCTCGGCGCGATCGTCGTCGCACCACTGTGCATGCAGCCGGCCCGCGCCGCCGAGCTCGGCGGCACCGTCGACCCGGTGTGGGCGGTCGGCATCTGCGCGATCCTCGGCGCGGTGGTCGGGGCGGGCGCCTCGATCGCCGTCCTGCTCAAGCCCCCGTTCGGGTGGAACATCGTGCTGACCGCGGCGGCCGTCTGGCTGCTCGCGCTGCTCTCCGTCGCGCCGACGGTGGCCTCCACCCGCCCGCTGCACACCGTACGTCTCGGGGTTCTCGAACCGTCCTGGCTGGACCCCGGGGCGGCCCAGCGCCTGGCCATGCTGATCCTGCCGACGGTCGCCCTGCTCGCCGGCGCGGCGGTCGGCGCGCTGGCCCGCCGTCGTGGCCACCTGCCGCTGGTGGGCGGGGCGGCCGGAGCGGCCGGGCCGGTGCTGCTGGCCTTCGCGTACCTGACCGCCGGGCCCGGCGACGCGGCCGACCGCTACCAGCTCGCCCCCTATTACGGCGCGCTGATCGCGGTCGCCGCCGGCGCGCTCGGCTCGGCCGCCACCACGGTGCTGCGTCGGCAGCCGACCGGGGCCGGGACCGATGCCATCGAGCCCACCGACATCCTCCAGCCGCTGCCGCTGTCGCCGGGCGTCCCCGCGGCCCCGGCCGCCGGCTCCGCCGCGCTCACCACCCAGCTCCCCCTGGCGGTCCCGGACGGGACACCGGCGGGCACCGGCCAGTCCCAGTGGGCGGGGGTGTGTCGAGCGGCCGGCCGCTG
>NZ_JBSGJR010000446.1:0-301 GCF_053605645.1 Micromonospora sp. NPDC003776 | reverse complement strand
CCTGGCGGTCCCGGACGGGACACCGGCCACCGGGCAGCGGCCGGCCGCTCGACACACCCCCGCCCACTGGGACTGGCCGGTGCCCGCCGGTGTCACGCCCGCGCCGGCACCGGCCGGCCCCGGCAGCGAGCCGGACGCACACGGCGCTCGAGTCGGCCTGGGCACCGAGCCGGATGCGGGCGATACCGGAGCCCGCCTGGGCACCGCACCGGACACGGGCGCTGCCCGGGCCCGCCTGGGCAGGGAGTCGGACGCGGACGAGCCCGCGGCCGCCGGGCGGGAGACCGAGGAACTGGCGCAG
>NZ_JBSGJR010000445.1:0-6030 GCF_053605645.1 Micromonospora sp. NPDC003776 | reverse complement strand
GGCGCCGGTGGCGGCGCCGACGACGAGCGCCCCGACGGCGAGGCGACGCTGCGTGGTCCGTCGGTGACGAGCGACGTATTCACTTGCCATGGTGGTTTTCCTCCACGCCGACGAGGTGAGCTGTCGGGTTCGGGCCGAGGAGCCCGGCCGCCGTGGCGGCTTCACCCCGAGGTGTCGAGCACCGAGGAACTTGTGGGTCCCCCGCTCCCGCCGTGAGGTCCAGGTACCGCCGGGCCGGTGGCGGGATTAGGCGTTACCGGCCCGTGGTGTCCGCGATCGCGAACGGATACGACGTTAGGAACGGTTTCGGGTGATCGCCCACTTCTTGTGAAGTTCTTCACCCGGCCGAGCGACGCCGCGATCGCACGAGTTGCGCGCGGAACCGGCGTGTCGTACACGCGGGCTCATCACCCACAGTGACCGTCCACGCCGGCTCCGTGCGCGTCCCTTCAGTACGTCAGGCCGTAGCCCTGCGGGAAGAGCGGCAGCTGCCCGTCCCCGGCGTTGATGGGCTGCTGGCTGACCGAGTTCATCCAGGTCATCGGCAGTTTGCCGGTGGGCGCGTACCCCCCGAAGAGGACGTCGGCGACACCCGCGCCCTCGGTGCCGGGCAGCCAGGAGGCCAGCAGCGCGTCCCACGTGGGCAGTTCGGCCGAGATGTCCATCGGCCGGCCGGAGACCAGCACCACGATCACCGGTACGCCCGCATTGCGCAGCGTCGAGATGGTGCGCAGGTCCTCGCGGTCCAGGCTCATGCTGCCGGTACGGTCGCCCTGACCCTCGGCGTACGGCGTCTCGCCGACCACCGCGATGGCGGCCCGGTAGCTGCTGTTGATGCCGGTGCCGCGCTGGTTGTAGGTGACCGTGGTGGTCGGGCCGACGGCCGCGCGGATGCCCTGGAGGATGGTGGTGCCGGGGGTGATGTTGCCGGAGGACCCCTGCCAGGAGATGGTCCATCCGCCACTCTGGTTGCCGATGTTGTCGGCGTTCTTGCCGGCCACGAAGATCTTGTTGTTGTCCCGGGCCAGCGGCAGCACCCCGCCGTTGTTCTTCAGCAGCACCTGGGACTGGCGCACGGCCTGTCGGGCGAGGGCCCGGTGCGCCGCGTTGCCGACCGTCGCGGTCCAGCTCCGATCGGTGTACGGGCGCTCGAAGAGCCCGAGTTCGAACTTCTTGGTGAGGATGCGCCGGTTGGCGTCGTCGATCCGGCTCATCGGCACGTGCCCGTTCTGCACCTCCGCGCGGAGGGTGCTGATGAAGGTCTTCCAGGCGGTGGGCACCATCACCATGTCGATGCCGGCGTTGATGGCGGTGCTCACCTCGGCGGCGGTGAAGCCGGCGCTGCCGTCGATCTGGTCGATGCCGTTCCAGTCCGAGACGACGAAGCCGGAGAAGCCGAGCTCTCCCTTGAGGACAGTGCTGATCAGGTACTGGTGGCCGTGCAGTTTCACGCCGTTCCAACTGCTGTAGGAGATCATCACCGCGCCCACCCCGCGCTGCACGGCGGCCTGGAACGGCGGCAGGTGGATGGCCCGCAGGTCGGCCTCGCTGAGCTCGGTGTTCCCCTGGTCGACGCCGCCGGTGGTGCCGCCGTCGCCGACGTAGTGCTTGGCGGTGGCGAGCACCGAGGTGGGCCCACCGAGGCTGCTGCCCTGCAGGCCGGTGACCAGGGTGGACAGGCTGGAGGGCAGGTCCGGGGTCTCGCCGAAGGACTCGTAGGTGCGGCCCCACCGGTCGTTGCGGGCGACGCAGAGACAGGGGGCGAAGTCCCAGTCGACGCCGGTGCCGCTGATCTCCTCGGCCACGGCCTGGCCGATCTGCTGCACCAGGGCCGGATCGCGGGTGGCGCCGAGCCCGATGTTGTGCGGGAAGATGGTCGCCCCGTACACGTTGTTGTGGCCGTGCACGGCGTCCACCCCGTAGATCATCGGGATGCCGAGCGGGGTGGCGAGGGCGGCGCGCTGGAAGCCGTCGTACATGTCGGCCCAGGAGGTGGCGGTGTTCGGCGAGGGCGCGGAGCCGCCGCCGGAGAGGATCGAGCCGAGGCGGTAGGTGGTCAGGTCGCTCGCGCTCACCGAACCCCGTTCGGCCTGAGTCATCTGGCCGATCTTCTCGTCCAGGGTCATCCGGGAGAGCAGGTCGGCGACGCGGGTGGCGACGGGCAGCGTCGGGTCCTGGTACGGCAGGCCGGCGGCGGTGGCCGGGGCCGGCGCGGCCAGGGCGGTGAGTGCGACGAGGAGCAGCACGAGCGGGAGGGGACGGTGGCGGTGACGGATCACGGGTCGCTCCTTCCGGAGGAACGCTGAAGCCGGTGACCGGACCCTACGCCCGCAGGGATCGACTGTGAACAATCCTTGCCGGTTCCGGAACCACCGGGCGGGACGGCCCCGGGGCGGACTACCGTGGCGGAGGTTCGCGCAAGATCGGACGAGGTGGCGAGACGGACATGACCGACCACGGACACGAGCTGCTCTTCGGCGGCTTCCTCACCCCCACCGCCGGGCGACCGGAGCAGGTGGTGGCCCGGGCCAAGCTCTGCGAGCAGGCCGGGCTCGACCTGGTCACCTTCCAGGACCACCCGTACCAGCCGGGGTTCCTGGACACCTGGACGCTGATGTCGTTCGTGGCCGCGGCCACCAGCCGGATCCGGCTGGCCGGCAACGTGCTGAACCTGCCGCTGCGCCAGCCCGTCGTCCTCGCCCGCAGCGTGGCGAGCCTCGACCTGCTCACCGGCGGCCGGGTCGAGCTGGGCCTGGGCGCCGGCGCGTTCTGGGAGGCGATCGAGGCGGCCGGCGGGCGACGGCTCTCCCCCGGCCAGGCGGTGGACGCGCTGGCCGAGGCGATCCGGGTGATCCGCGAGGTGTGGGACACCGACCGGCGCGGCATGGTCCGGGTCGAGGGCGAGCACTACCGGGTGGTCGGCGCGAAGCGCGGGCCCGCTCCGGCACACCCGGTGGAGATCTGGGTCGGCGCGTACAAGCCGCGGATGCTGCGCCTGGTCGGGCGGGCGGCGGACGGCTGGCTGCCGTCGCTGGCGTACCTGCCGAAGGGCCCGGCGGAGCTGCCCGCGCTCAACGCGCTGGTCGACGAGGGCGCACAGGCCGCCGGCCGGGACCCCGCGGCGGTGCGGCGGCTGCTCAACGTCAACGGCACGTTCGCCCGCTCCTCCGGCGGCTTCCTGGACGGCCCGCCCGAGCAGTGGGTGGAGGAGCTGGCCGGGCTCGCCCTGGACCACGGCATCTCCACGTTCATCCTGGGCAGCGACGAGCCCCGCGCCGTCCAACTGTTCGGCCAGGAGATCGCGCCCGCGGTGCGCGAGCTGGTGGCGGCCGAACGCACCACGCCCGGCAGCCGGGCCCGCGCCGTGCAGGAGGAGCGGGCGGCGGTCCAGGCCGGCGGGTCCACCGGCCTCGCGGTCACCCCCACCCCCGATCCCGGGGTACGCCTCAGCGCCCGCCGGCTCTGGGACGAGTCCACCCGGCCGACGCCCCCGCCCGCGCCGGCCGGGCACGTCTACACCCCGCACGGGCAGGCCGCCGGGCAGCACCTGGTGGACGTGCACGACCACCTGCGGCAGGAGCTGCACCAGGTACGTGACCTGCTGGAACAGGTCCGACGCGGCACGGTGTCCCCGGGGGCGGCGCGGGCCGCGCTGCACGAGATGACCATGCGGCAGAACAACTGGACGCTGGGGGCGTACTGCGCCGCGTACTGCACGGTGGTGGCGCAGCACCACGGGCTGGAGGACAACTCGATCTTCCCGCATCTGCGCCGCTCCGACGGCGGGCTGGGGCCGGTGCTGGACCGGCTGGCGGAGGAGCACGTGGTGATCCACGAGGTGGTCGAGGGTGTCGACCGGGCCCTGGTGAACCTGATCCGGCAACCGGGCGACTTCACCGAACTCCAGGAGGCGGTGGACCTGCTCACCGACACCCTGCTGTCGCACCTGTCGTGGGAGGAGCGGGTGATCGTGGAGCCGCTGGCCCGGTACGGCTTCTACGCCGGCCAGGTGTGACGCACCTGGCTTTGGTTTTCCTAAGTCAGGCCGGGTAGCGTCATCGGCATGACGTACCTCCTCGCCCAGCGCGACACCTGGTCGACCGCCAACTGCTCGATCGCCCGGGCGCTCGACGTGGTCGGCAACCGCACCACGCTGCTCCTGCTGCGCGAGGCGTCCTTCGGCACCCGCCGGTTCGACGACTTCGCCCGCCGGGCCGGGGTCAGCGAGCCGGTGGCCGCCGCCCGGCTCAAGCAACTCGTCGCCGACGGGCTGCTGGAGCGGCGACCCTACCGCCAACCCGGACAGCGCACCCGGGACGAGTACCAGCTCACCCCCAAGGGCCGCGACCTGCTGCCGGTGCTCGCCGCCCTGCGCCAGTGGGGCGACGCGTACGCCGTCGACGAGCCGTCGGTGCGGGTCACGCACCACGACTGCGGCGCGCCGGTGCAGGTGGCGCTGCGCTGCGCCGCCGGGCACGACGTGCCGCCCGGCGAGGTGGACGCGCTGCCCGGCCCGGGCCTGCTGCCGGCCACGACCTGACCCACCCGCGCTTTGCCACCTCCTCAGGAGCGAGACATGAAGATCGCTGGACGTACGGCCCTGGTCACCGGGGCGAACCGCGGTTTCGGCCGGCACCTGGCCGCCGAACTGCTGGCCCGGGGCGCCACCGTCTACGCGGGCGCCCGCAACCCGGACACCGTCGAGCTGCCCGGGGTCACCCCGGTCCGGCTGGACCTCAACGACCCGGAGTCCGTACGCGCCGCCGCCGAGCGGGCCGGCGACGTCACCCTGCTGGTCAACAACGCCGGAGTGAGCACCGGGGCGGACCTGCTCGACGGCGACCTGGCGCAGATCCGGCTGGAGCTGGAGACGCACTACCTCGGCACGCTGTCGGTGGTGCGCGCGGTCGCGCCCCGGATCGCGGCCAACGGCGGCGGAACCATCCTGAACATCCTCTCCGCCCTGTCCTGGATCACGTTCCCGCAGACCGGCGCGTACGGCGCGGCCAAGGCGGCCGAGTGGTCGATGACCAACGCGCTGCGCGCCCAACTCGCCGACCGGGGCGTGCGGGTCGCCGGCCTGCACGTCGGGTACATGGACACGGACATGACGGCCGGGGTGACCGGGCCGAAGTCCGACCCGGCGGAGATCGCCCGGATCGCCGTCGACGGCATCGAGGCCGACTCGTACGAGATCGTCGCCGACGAGACCTCCCGGCGGGTCCTCGCCGGGCTCTCCGGCGGGGTCGCCGCCCTCTACCCGAATCTGCCCTAACCCTCCCGGCCGAGCTGAGGAGGCGCCCCGTCGCGCGGTACGGGGCCGCCTCCTTGCCCGCCGGCCCGTCCGCGGGGACAGTGGCGGCATGCGACAGGGGTACGCCCACCAGGCCGTGCTCGGCATGACGCCGGATGCCGACGACCGGGCACCCGGGGCGGCCGTCACCGTGGCCCTGTGCGGCGACTGGGAGCACGCGCCGCCCTGCCCGGTCGCGCCCCACCACACCCGGGCCGAACGGGTCGGCGGCGAGGTACGCCTGCGCATCCTCTTCGCCACCGAACCGCACCGGGAGCGGAGCGTCCGGCGGGACATCGACGGTGCGTTGGCGCGCGGCGAACTGACCGGACCCGACGGCGCGACGACCCGCTGGCGGCTGCTGGACAGCCGGCCGGCCGAGCCGTCCGCCCAGGAGGCGGAGCACCTCCAGCGCCTGCTGCGCGGATAGGCGTGGTCAGGGGCTCGCCAGGTCCAGGCCGGCCAGTTCGGCGCGGGACACCACGCCGAGCTTCGGGTACGCCTTGTACAGGTGGTAGCCGACGGTGCGGGCGGACAGGAACAGCCGGGTGGCGATGTCCTTGTTGGACAGGCCGGCGGCCGCGAGCGTGACGATCTGCAACTCCTGCGGGGTGAGCCGGGCGGCGGGGCCGGTGGGGCGCCC
The DNA here is from genome assembly GCF_053605645.1 of Micromonospora sp. NPDC003776. NCBI lineage: Bacteria > Bacillati > Actinomycetota > Actinomycetes > Micromonosporales > Micromonosporaceae > Micromonospora > Micromonospora sp. NPDC003776. The sequence continues at coordinate 94 of NZ_JBSGJR010000445.1, read as the reverse complement.
CGGTGTCGGCGGAGACCGGCACCACCGTCCTGCTCGTCACCCACTCCATCGCCGAGGCGGTCTACCTGGCCAACCGGGTGATCGTCATGACCCC
>NZ_JBSGJR010000444.1:0-6036 GCF_053605645.1 Micromonospora sp. NPDC003776 | reverse complement strand
GCGGCCAGCCGGGGCGACAGGAAGACCGCGCCGGCGGCCGATGCCTCGGGGGCGCTCGGGCGACAGGCGCGGATCGCCCGCAGCGTGGTGTGCACATCGAACTGGTGGCCGTCGTCGCTGTCCCAGCCGCCGTCGCTGCGCTGCGTCTCGGCGAGCCGCTTGCGCGCCGAGACCAGCAGCCACTGTTCCTCGCCCACCTCGACCCGGCGCAGCGTGGCGGCGAGCCAGGCCACATCGGCCGGGGACATCTCGGGGATCCGATCCGCCAGCACCGCCTGGATCCGCGCCGACTCGTAGTACATCTGCTGGCGGTGCAGCACCGCCGCGCTCAGCCACCCGGCGGGCAGGAAGGACGGCCAGCTCCCGTCCGGCGCGAGCTGCGCGGCGAGCGCCTGCGCCGCCGCCTGCACCACGCCGGCGTACGCGCCGCCGACCCGGTGATCGAGCGGCCCGGCGGCGCGGGCGTCCAGCCCAGCCACGGTCAGCCAGAACCCGGCGTTGGCGGTCAGGTAGAGCCCGGCCTCCGGGTCCCCCGGGGTGGCCCATTCGGGCGCGATGCCGGCCAGTGCGGGGTCCTCGTCCCAGCCGCCGTCGGGGAGCTGGCGGGCAGCGAGCCAGTCCAGGGCGTGCCGGGCGGCCGGCCGGCCCAGGCCGCCGAGGTCGTCCAGTTCGGATAGACGGAAGCAGGTCGCGTCGACCGAGGCGACCGTGCCGTCGAGGACGGCGGGCCAGCCGCCGCCGGATGCCTGCCCGGCCTCGGCCGCGTCGAGCAGGTCGTCCGGCACGGGCGCGCCGGTACGCAGTCGGGAGAGGCGGGCGCGGTCCACCGCGTCGCCGTGCGCCACGACGAAGCCGATCGCCGCGTCCAAGTCCACCACGGCGGTCACGCTACCTGCGCGAACGCGGTTACGCCTCGGTAGCTCGGCCAGGGGTGGCCCGGCCCACCGGCGGGTTGTGGAACGACGCGTCGACTCACTCGACGACATAGCTCCAACACGGACGGTGATGCCGGTACCGACGCCGAGGGCCCCTCCCGACACGCGGAGGGACCCTCGGGCAGAACTCAGTACGCGGGCAGGGACGGGTCGATCTGCTTGACCCAGGAGAGGACGCCGCCCTGGACGTGCACGGCGTCCTTGAAGCCGGCCGCCTTCAGCGCGGCGAGCGCCTCGGCGGAGCGGACGCCGGACTTGCAGTGCAGCACGATCTGCCTGTCCTGCGGGAGCTTCGCCAGCGCCTCGCCGGAGATGATCTCGCCCTTGGGGATCAGGGTGGAGCCGGGGATCCGGACGATCTCGTACTCGGCGGGCTCGCGGACGTCGACCAGGAAGATGTCCTTGCCGGCGTCCTGCCACTCCTTCAGCTCCAGGGCGGTGATGGTCGAGTCGACCACCGCCTCCTGCGCCTCGACGGAGACGGCGCCGCAGAAGTCCTCGTAGTCCTCCAGCAGGTCGGTGACCGTCGGGTTCTCGCCGCAGAGCACGCAGTTCGGGTCCTTGCGAACCTTGATCTTGCGGTAGCTCATCTCCAGGGCGTCGTAGACCATCAGCCGGCCGACCAGCGGCTCGCCGATGCCGGCGAGCAGCTTGATCGCCTCGTTCACCTGGATCGACCCGATGGACGCGCAGAGCACGCCGAGCACGCCACCCTCGGCGCAGGACGGCACCATGCCGGGCGGCGGCGGCTCCGGGTAGAGGCAGCGGTAGCAGGGGCCGTGCTCGGCCCAGAAGACCGACGCCTGGCCGTCGAAGCGGTAGATCGACCCCCAGACGTACGGCTTGCCGAGCAGCACGGCCGCGTCGTTGACCATGTAGCGGGTGGCGAAGTTGTCGGTGCCGTCGACGATCAGGTCGTACTGGGAGAAGATCTCACGGACGTTCTCCCGGTCCAGCGCGGTGTTGTGGATCTCCACGTTGACCAGCGGGTTGATCTCGCGGATCGAGGCGGCGGCGGACTCGGCCTTGGACCGGCCCACGTCGGAGACGCCGTGGATGATCTGCCGCTGGAGGTTGGACTCGTCGACGGTGTCGAAGTCGATGATGCCGAGCGTGCCGACACCGGCGGCGGCCAGGTACATCAGGGCCGGCGAGCCGAGACCGCCGGCGCCGACGCAGAGCACCCGGGCGTTCTTCAGCCGCTTCTGACCCTCGACCCCGACGTCGGGGATGATCAGGTGGCGCGAGTAGCGACGGATCTCGTCGACGGTCAGCTCGGCGGCGGGCTCGACGAGCGGGGGCAACGACACGGTGGACTCCCCGGGATCGGCGGTGGGACCGCGCCATTGTCGCTCGATCCGGTGGGGATCGGCCATGAGGAGGGACACGTCGCCCGACATGCGGGAGCGGGAATAACTCAGAGCCCCTCGACGGGCTCCCCCTCGTAGCGTGCCCCGTCGACGTACGGCCAGGGGTTGGCGACGCAGCCGTCCAGCCCGTACGTCTGCTGCTGCATCACCGGTGCGGGCGCGCCCGGGCCGGGGCAGGCCTGGTGCAGCTCGCCGAACTGGTGTCCCACCTCGTGGTTGATCACGTACGTCCGGTAGACCTCGAGCGGCGCCCCGTAGTCCGGGACCGCCTCCATCCAGCGGGCCAGGTTGATGATCACCCGGCCGGGGAGCCGGCAGGAGGTGTACCGCTCGGTGCTCAGGCCGCCCTCGGCGCACATCCGCTCCGAGGTGGCCGGGGTGGCCAGGTAGATGGTGAAGTCCGCGGCGGCCGCCTCGGCCACCCGCTGCACCCGCAGGTTCCCGGAGGCGATCCAGCTCCGGTCGTCGCCGAGCACCGTGTCCACGGTGCCGGCGAAGTCGTCGGCGTCCTGCCCGACGCCCTGCTCGACCTCGACGCGGTAGCGGCGCAGCGGTCCCCCGTACCCGCGCTCCGGTGAGCCACCCTGGGCCGGGACGAAGCGCCCGGAGCCCTCGGTCGGGTACGCCTGGGGTTGCCCGCCGGCCCCCGTGCCGCCGCCGTTCGCCAGGCGCGCGTCCCGGGCGGCGGCCACCGTGGCCGGCGCCGGGCCCGCGGGCCGGCGGAGCAGGTCACTCAGGCCGACCGCGGCACCGCCCGCCGCCAGCAGGGCGACCAGGAGCAGGACGGTACGTCGCCGACGGCGCCGCATCCGGCGCAGCGTGGGACGGACCGGCGTGACCCCGGGGTGGGCCGGTGGACGGTCGAAGTCGAGCCGGGCCGGCGGCGGTCCGGTCTCGGCAGGCGGGTCAGAAGGGGACGACGACGTCATGACACCAGCGTGCCACGCAATTCGGGCATTCAGCCGCTTTTACCGCCAGTTCCGCGAAATACTCCTCATCGCCACGATCAGGGCTTCCAGGTCGGCGGGCCGGTATACCGCCGCCCGTTCAGGTACGGCCACGGGTTCGGCCGGCACCCACCGAGGAAGAGCGTCTGCTGCTGCATCACCGGCGCCGGCCGGCCGGCCGCGGGGCAGCCCTCGTGATGGTGCCCGAGCTGGTGGCCGACCTCGTGGTTGATCACGTACAGCCGGTACGTCTCCAGCGGCAGCCCGGCCGCCATTAGGTGCGGCGCCGAGGTCTGCCAGCGATCCAGGTTGATCACCACCTTGCCGGGCACCCGGCAGGAGGTGTACGGCAGCCCGCCCTTGCGGATGTCGATGCCCCCGTTCGCGCACAACCGGCCGGCCGTGACCCGGGTGGCCAGGTAGACGGTGAAGTCGTAGCGCGCGCCGGGCGGGACCCGCTGCAACCGCACCGAGCCGCCGTCCACCCAGCTCCCCGGCCCGGTGAGGGCCCGCAGCACGGCGTCGCCGAAGGCCGGCACGTCCTGCCCCGAGCCGTTCTCCACCGCCACCCGGAACCGGCGCAGCACCCCCGTCCGCCCCAACAGCGGCCCCGGCCGGCTGTCGTACGCGAAACTGCCCCGGCCCTGCGCGGGCACCGGACCGGGCAGGGCCAGCACCGGCGCCGGCGTGGTCGGCTCCGGGCTCGGCGAGGGGCTCGCCGACGGCGCCGGCGAGGGCTCCGACGGCACCGGCGGCTGGACGGCCGACCCGTCGCTGACCAGCACCTCGGCCCCCGCGGACGGCCGCTGCACGGCCACCCCGACGGCGACCGCGGCGGCGGCGAGGAACGCGAGCACCACGATCACGGGTCGGCGTCGACGGGCGGCCGGACGACCGGAGGCGGGGCGGGGGCGGGAGGAGGGCATCCGGCTCAGCCTGCCATGTCGCGCGGTCGCCCGCTGTCCACCGTTCCGGTCAGCAGGTCACCGGCCCGCGGCTCGGCGGCCGTCCGGGCCCCCCGCTGCTCGGCGAGCAGGGCCAGCACCGCGCGGGCCACCGTCCGGGGCACCTCCAGCTGGGCGACGTGCCCGACCCCGTCGAGCATCAGCAGCCGGCTGTCCGGGATCACCCGGGCGGCCTGCGGCGCCACCCGGACGTCGACCAGCCGGTCCGCGCGGCCCCCCACCACCAGGGTGGGCATCCGCAGGCCGGCGGCCATCCGCCACAGGGAGTTCGGTCCCGGCAGGTACGACCGTAGGAAGCTGGAGACCAGGCCCCGGAAGGTCCGGAGGTACGCGGCCGCGTAGTGGGCCGCCTGGTAGCGGATCCGGATCTCCTCGATCGCCTCCTGCCGGCGCTGCTCGCTGATCCGGGTCAGGTCGGCGATGCACGCCTCCATCACCTGCCGGGCCATCACCTCGGGGGCGAGCTGGGTCAGGCGCCAGGCGGCCAGCCGCTCGCCGCGGGGGATCGCCAGCAGCGGCAGCATCCGCCCCTGCAACGAGCGGCGGAAGTCGAGGAACGGCAGCGCCGGGGAGACCAGGGTCAGCGTGCGCACCAGGTCCGGCCGCAGCGCCGCCACCCGCACCGAGACCGCCCCGCCCAGGGAGTTGCCGAACAGGTGCACCGGACCCCGGTCGCTGTGCTCGATCCAGCGCACCACCCGGTCGGCGAAGGCCGGGATGGTGTACCGCCGGCCGGGCTCGCTGCGCCCGAAGCCGGGCAGGTCGATCGCCTGCCCGTCGAGCCACGGCGCGAGCAGGCCGGCCAGGTCCGTCCAGTTCTGCGACGAGCCGCCGAGGCCGTGCACGTAGAGCGCCGGTTCGGCCGCCGGCCGGAGGGCCGGGGTGTCCCGGACGTAGGTGACGGTGCCGTCGAGGCGGACCGGGCGGCCCGGCCAGGGCGGCGGGACGCTGTGCGCGGGCAACTGCTCGTCCGGCCACAGGGAGGCGCGCTTCATGGCATCCAGTCTTCCCGCCCGAAGCCCGCCCGACACCGGCACCCGGTCAGGCCAGCAGGGCCTCCAGCCGGCGGTTCACGGCGGCCAGGGTCGCCCGGACCATCGCCTGCCGCGGGTCACCGGCGACCAGGGCCGAGCCGGCCAACTGCTCCACCCAGCCGTCGCAGACCAGCAGCACCACCACGGTGGCCACCTCGCAGTTGCCGAACGGCAGCACGGCCGCGTGCTCGACGAAGCACCGCCCCCGCTCGGCGGTCAGGACGGCCCGGCCGAGCAGCTCGTCCACCGCCGCCGCGGCGGCCACCGCGCAGAGCCGGAGCACGTACCCGTCGACGGCCGGCCCGGTGGCGTGCCCCTCCGCCGTCCGGTCGCCCGCGATCAGGCGTACCTCCACGGTGGCGTCGAGGCCGAAGGTGCTCACCTGGACGTGGTCGATCACCACCCGGGGCCCCGGCACGCCGCCGGTGTCCAGCGGACGCGAGGGCGCGGTCTCCGTCGTGGTCATCTGCCCACCGGAGTACGACGTACCCACCGTCGCCGGACTGCCGGTCGGCCCACCGGTCGGGGCGGTGGCCAGCGAGGACTCCTCCACCGCCGCACGCCCCCGGTGGGCGGCGAGCGGGCGGCGGCGCCGCGGCTCGGCGGCCGGGTCCGTGCCCTCCGTGGGCGCCTCGACCACGCGACCGGTCCGGGGCTCGGGTGCGGCCGGCCGCCCCTCCCCGGCGCGGACGTCGGTCGGCCGCTCCTCCGCCGGCCGCGGCTCCGCGGCCCGGGTCGGGACCGGGCGGCGGCGCACCGGCGGCGGGGTGGTCGGCGTGCCGGGC
>NZ_JBSGJR010000443.1:0-6044 GCF_053605645.1 Micromonospora sp. NPDC003776 | reverse complement strand
GCCGAGCCGGAGGCGTACTGGCGGGCGCCGTCGTGCTGGCCGGGCAGTCAGGACGTGCGGTTCGTCACCCGCGGTGTCCCGGTGACCGACATGGATGGTTGATGTCGATGGGTTGAGACGTCTGGTTGCTGAGCACGGTGGGGTGGTGACGGCCGGCCAGGCGCTGCGGTTGGGGTTCACCCGGGACCAGATCCGGCATCTGGCGCGGTCCGGGAAGTGGAGCCGGGTTGCTCGCGGCTGCTTCGTCCCGGTCCCGGCGGCCGAGGTGGCAGCGCCGCGCCGGGCCCGGATCCGGGCCGCCGTCACCAGCTTGGGGCCGGGGGCGGTGGCGGTCCTCGACAGCGCGGCCGAGCTGCACCGGATCGGCTGCCTCCGGGCCACCGGCGCGATCCACGTCTCCGTGCCGGCGGAGCGCCCCACGATGCAGCGCCGCGCCGATCCGAACCTTGTGGTGCACCAGCTCACGCTCGATCCCGACGACCTCTGCGCGGTCGACGGCGTGCCGGTCACCACCGCGGTCCGTACCGTGGCCGACGTCATTCTGCGGGCGGCCCGCTATCCGGCGGTCTGCGTCATCGACTCGGCGCTCAATCGGCAACTTCTGACGGAGCACGACCTGTCGCTGGTGCAGGCGCTCATCGCGGGCCGACGCGGTGCGGTCGGGGCGAGACGTCACCTGGCGGAGGCGGACGGCCGGGCGCAGTCGCCGCTGGAGACCCGCGCCCGATTGCGGTGCGTGGACGGCGGGGTGCCGCCCGACGCGCTGCAACTGGAGGTCCGCGACGACGACGGGTACCTGCTCGGCATCGGGGACCTGGGCTGGCGCGGTGCCCGGGTGATCGCCGAGGCCGACGGCAGCGGCCCGCACCGCGCACCGATGGCGCTCTACGAGGACAGGTTGCGGCAGAACCGGCTGATCAACGGCGGCTGGACGGTCCTCCGCTTCACCTGGTCCGACACCCTCCGCCCCGACTACATCCCGGAAACGGTCCGACGCGCCCTGAGACGGAGTCGTTGACCAAGGAGTTTGGCCTCCGGAGGCTGAAAATGGGACGCAAACTCCTTGATCAACGGGGGTGGGTGGGGCGGTCAGTAGGATGCGGGGTCGTGCGGGTACTTCTTGTGGGTGGTGGCGGGCGGGAGCATGCGCTCGCGCTCGGGCTGGCTGCGGATCCTTCGGTTGAGGCCCTGCTCGCGGCGCCGGGTAATCCGGGGATCGCGGCGGTCGCGGAGCTGCGGGACGTCACGCCGACCGACGCCGACGCCGTGGCGGCGCTCGCCGTCGAGGTGGGCGCCGACCTGGTGGTGATCGGGCCGGAGGCACCGCTGGTGGCCGGGGTCGCCGACGCGGTACGCGCCAAGGGCATCGCGGCGTTCGGCCCGTCGGCCGAGGCGGCCCGGCTCGAGGGCTCGAAGGCGTTCGCCAAGGACGTGATGACCGCCGCCGGCGTACCCACCGCACGGGCGTACACCTGCACGGATGTGGAGAGCGTCGCGAAGGCGCTGGACGAGTTCGGTGCGCCGTACGTGGTGAAGAACGACGGGCTGGCCGCCGGCAAGGGCGTGGTGGTCACCGACGACCGGTCGGTCGCCGCCGCCCACGCGGCGGAGTGCGGCCGGGTGGTGATCGAGGAGTACCTGGCCGGGCCCGAGGTCTCCCTCTTCGTGGTCACCGACGGCGAGGCCGCGGTGCCGCTGCTGCCGGCGCAGGACTTCAAGCGCGCCGGTGACGGCGACACCGGCCCGAACACCGGCGGCATGGGCGCGTACGCGCCGCTGCGCTGGGCGCCGCCGAGTCTGGTCGACGAGGTGATGCGCGACGTCGTGCACCCGACGCTGGCCGAGCTGCGCCGCCGGGGCACCCCCTTCGCCGGTCTGCTCTACGTCGGCCTGGCGATCACCGCGGCCGGCCCCCGCGTGATCGAGTTCAACGCCCGCTTCGGCGACCCGGAGACCCAGGTCGTCCTCGCCCTGCTGGAGACCCCACTGGCCGGGCTGCTGCACGCCGCCGCCACCGGCACGCTCGCGGCGTACCCGCCGCTGCGCTGGCGGGACGGCTCGGCGGTCACCGTGGTGGTGGCGGCCGAGGGCTACCCGGCGACGCCGCGCACCGGCGACCCCATCACGGGGGCGGACCGGCCGGGCATCATCCACGCCGGCACCCGCCGGGGCGCCGACGGCACACTCCGCTCCGCCGGGGGCCGGGTCCTCTGCGCCACGGCCACCGGCCCGGACCTGGCCGCCGCCCGGGACGCCGCCTACGCCCTGGTACGCGGCATCGAGCTGGCCGGCTCGCACCACCGCACCGATATCGCCGCCGCCGCGGTCGAGGGACGAATCCAGTTTCCCGGCTGATCCGGGCAACCCCCGTCCCGCCCGGCTCCGTTTGAGCGGTGAGGTGAGGGGGTGGCGGGATTGCCTGCCGACATCGACGGCTACCGCGAGTACGTCGCGGCGCGGCTGGAGCCGCTGCGCCGGACGGCGTACCTGCTCTGCGGCGACTGGCACACGGCCGACGACCTGGTGTCGACGGCGCTGGTCAAGCTGCTGCGGCACTGGCGGCGGGTGTCCGTCATGGACAGCCCCGACGCGTACGTGCGGCGTACCCTGCTGCGCGTCTGGCTGGACGAGCGCCGCCGGCCCTGGCGGCGCGAGTCGGCGTGGGCGGAGGTGCCGGACCGGGCCGACCGCGCGCACACCGACGACACGGTGGAGCGCCTCGCCATCCTCGCCCTGCTCGCCGAGCTGCCCCCGCGCCGTCGGGCGGTGCTCGTGCTCCGCTACTTCTGCGACCTCTCGGTCGAGGAGACCGCTCGCGAGCTCGGCTGCAGCCCGGGGACCGTGAAGAGCCAGGCGGCGCGGGCGATGGAAGCCCTCCGGGAACGCCTCATCGGCGTTCCGGTCACAACTCGGGAGGCACGTACCGATGGATGAGATCTCGAACCAGCTGCAGGCCGCTGTGACCGACGCGCCGCCGTCCCGGATCGACGTCGATCACCTGATCCGGTCCGAGCTGCGTCGCCGTCGCCACCGATCGTGGGTGCTGAGTGCGACCGGTGTGGCGGCAGTCGTCGCCGCGGCTGCGATCACCCCCACCCTGTTCGCCGGGGCGCCGGCACCTCTGTCGGTCGCACCCGCCGGGCCGACTACCGGCGCGCCCTCCGCCGGCGTACGTCTCTGCACCGGTGTGAGCCCGAAACCGAGCGGTCCGGAGACGCCGCTCGAGACGTACGACACGGTGCGTCCCCGGCCGACGGAGGACACGGCGGCGGCCGTCGCGCGGCTGACCGGTGCGTTCCGCGACGGCCTGCGGCAGTGGTTGCCCGCCGGCGTACGCGTCGAGTCGCTGCAACCGGGCTGCGCCGAGCCGCAGTTCCAGTTCCACCCCCGCTACCGGGAGTACGACGTCGGCGCGGCGCTGCTGCGGGGCACGGAGCGCGGCCTGTTCTCGCTCACGTTGCGGCCGAGTGCCCAGGACGAGGCCCTTCCCGACTGCTCACGCTGGATGAAGCCGGGGGATTGCGAGATCGTCCACTACCAGGACGGGTCGGTGGCGGCGCAGAGCCGGATGAATGCGGGACCGGGCAAGGTCCAGCTGGCACTGTGGCTGGTGCGCCCGGACGGGACCACGGTGATGCTCATCACCAACAACTTCCGCAACGAGGTGGTCGACCGACAGATGGTGAGCACGAAGACGGCTGATGCGCCGCTGCTCACCATGAACCAGCTTGCCGCCGTGGCCCTGTCACCCGAGTTGACCCTCTATCCCTGACCCGGGGGCGTGCCCACTGTGCAGCCCTGCCGGGTCAGCCGTAGTAGCGGCGCAGCTCGCGGCTGAGCACCTTGCCGGTGGCGTTGCGCGGCAGGTACTTCACGAAGACCACGTCGCGCGGCACCGAGAAGCGGGCCAGGTAGTGGCGGACGTACTCGCGTACCGCCTCGGGGTCGAGCTGCTCGCCGGGGTGCAGGGCGAGGAACGCCGCGAGCCGCTGGCCGTACTCGGGGTCGGGAACGCCGATCACGGCGACCTCGCGTACCTGGGGGAGCCGGGCGATCAGGTCCTCCACCTCGGAGGGGAAGACGTTCTCCCCGCCGGAGACGATCATGTCGTCGGCCCGCCCGTCGACGAAGAGCAGCCCGTCGGCGTCGACCCGGCCCAGGTCGCCGGTGTCGAGGAGGCCGTCGTGGCTCTCCCGGGTGGCCCCGGAGGTGTACCCCTCGAAGAGCATCTCGTTGCCCACGAAGATCCGTCCGACCTGTCCCGTCGGGACCGGCCGGTCGGCGTCGTCGAGGATCGCCAGCCGGGTCCCGTGCGGCGGCCGGCCGGCGGTGGTGGGTGCCCGCCGCAGCTCGACCGGGCCGGCGATGGACGCCCAGGAGACCTCGGTCGAGCCGTAGAGGTTGTAGACGATGTCGCCGTAGCGGTCCATGAACGCGGTGGCGAGGCCGCCGGGGAGGGCGGAACCGCTGACCGCGACCACCTTCAGCGGTGGGCGCGGGTCGGGTGGCGGCACCTCCATCAGCCGTTGCAGCATCACCGGTACGGCGAAGAGCGCGTCGCACGAGTGGGTGGTCAGGGCGGCGAGCGTGGCGGCCGGGTCGAACCGGCGGTGCAGCACGATCGTGGCCCGGAGCGCGAACGAGACCTGGAGGGCGGCGTACCCCCAGGTGTGGAAGATCGGCGCGGCGATCATCACGGTGTCCCGCGCGTGCATCGGGATGCGGTCGATGATGGACACCAGCGGGCCGAAACCGTGCGGGGTGGGGCGCCGGGCTCCCTTCGGCGCGCCGGTGGTGCCGGAGGTGAGCACGATGGTCCGGCCGTCCCGCTCGGGCGGTTGGAGCTGGTCCCCGGGGAGCGCGCCGGCGATCAGCTCCTCCTGGCCGCGCTCGTCGACCCGGGGGAGGTCGGCGGGGAGGCCGAGGAGCCGCTCGGCGAACTCGGCGTCGTGCAGCAGCACCCGGAGCCGCTGCTCCTCCGCCACGGTGGCGAGCTGTGCGGCGGAGAGCCCGGTGTTGACCAGTACGGCGTCCGCGCCGAGCAGCATCGCCGCCACGATCGCCTCGATGAGCCCGTGGTGGTTGCGGCAAAGCACGCCGATCCGGTCGCCGGACTGCACGCCGAGGGCGGCCCGCATCGAGCGGGCCAACCGTTCCGACCGGTCCAGCAGGTCGTGGTACGTCAGCGTGGCGCCGTGCTCGTCGACCACGGCGATCCGCCCGGGGTCGCGCGCGGCGGCCTGGCGCAGCTCACCGGCGAGGCTCCAGCCCCAGCGGCGTAGCGCGTTCAGTTGCGTGGCGACCCGGATCGGGCGGCCTGGGGTGAGCAGTCCGCGTCGGGTCAGCGTGGCGACGATGAACGGCAGGTCCAAGTCGCGGCCCTCCTTCGCGAGAGTTTCTCCCGATCATGCCCCGGTGGTGGCGGGCCGCCCAGTCGGCGTGCCAATCCGTTCAGCCTGCGGACCTTCCGGGCCGGCGCGGCCCCGACGGGCCCGGGGGACCGGCGGCCCGACCCGCGACGGCGTACCGCCCGGCACGGCGGGAGTGTCGCGGGTCGGGTCGGGGTCCGCCGGCGATCAGCGGATCTGCATGCCCGAGATGGCCCGGGAGATGACCAGCCGCTGGATCTCGGAGGTTCCTTCGAAGATGGTGTAGATCTTGGCGTCCCGGTACCAGCGCTCGACCGGGTGGTCGCGCAGGAAGCCGGCGCCGCCGAGCAGCTGGACCGCCTTGTCGGTGACCGAGACGGCCACCTCGCCGGCCTTGAGCTTCGACATCGAGCCCTCGCCGGCGCTGAACGGCCGGTTGTTCCGGCCCATCCAGGAGGCCCGCCAGACCAGCAGCCGGGCCGCGTCGATCTCCATCTTCATGTCGGCGAGCGCGAACGCGACCGCCTGGTTCTCGATGATCGGCCGTCCGAACTGGACCCGTTCCTTCGCGTAGTCCAGGGCGTACTCGTACGCGGCGCGGGCCACGCCGAGCGCCTGGGCGCCGACGGTCGGGCGGGACAGCTCGAAGGTGCGCATCGCCGCCTGACCGGAGGC
>NZ_JBSGJR010000442.1:0-6054 GCF_053605645.1 Micromonospora sp. NPDC003776 | reverse complement strand
TCAGCCACGAGCAGCGGACGTTCGACGTGGCGGTGCTGACGGTGCGGCCCAATTACCTGTTGAGGTTCACGCCCGGCCAATCCATCGGGGTGGCCACCCGGCGGTGCGCGCCTGGCGGTACTACTCGCCGGCCAACGCTCCCCGCCGCGACGGCACCATCGAGCTGCACGTGCGGGTAGCGCCCGGACCGGCCCGCCCCGCAGCGGCCGTACGCGGTCGGCGTGCGGCAGTTCGTCGTGGACCCGGGCGGTCCCCGGCCGTTGCCGGTCACCGTCTGGTACCCGGCGGACCCCGCCGCCCCGGCCGGGTCCCTCCCCGCCACGCCGGACCCGCCGGGCGCTCCGTCGGTACGGAGCGGGGTGCCGCCGGCCGCCGGCCGGTTCCCCGTGGTGATCTACAGCCACGGGCTGCGCAGCCTGCCGGAACTGCACGCCCCGCTGACCACGCGCTGGGCCGCCGCGGGTTTCGTGGTGGCCGCGCCGGCCTTCCCGCGTACCAACCTGCGGGCCCGCGACTTCGCCTGGGCGGACGTACGGAACCAGCCCGCCGACGGGTGGCGGCTGATCCGGCACCTGGTACGCCTCGACGCCCGCCCCGGCGATCCGCTCGCCGGCCACCTGGACGTGGCCCGGTTCGCCGCCGCCGGGCACTCGGCCGGCGGCTTCACCACGGCCGGCATGTTCACCTCGGGGCACTCGACCCGGCTCCGGGCCGGCATCGTGATCGCCGGTGGCGGCATGGCCGGCAGCTTCGCGGGTCCGGTGGCTCCGCTGCTGTTCGTGCACGGCGCCGCCGACCCGGTCGTGCCCGAGTACGTCGGCCGGGCCGGGTACGCCCGCAGCCCCGGGCCCGCCGCCTTTCTCAGCCTCCCCGGCCAGGACCACGGCGGGTACCTGACCCCGGGCCGCCCCGGCTTCGCCCAGGTCCTCGCCACCACCACCGACTTCCTCCGCTGGACCCTCTACGACGACCGGCCGGCCCTGCGCCGCCTCCGCACCGACGCGGCGCTGCCCGGTGTCGCCGCCCTCACCACCCGCGCCCTGCCGCGCTGAGCCTGGGCGGGAGCGGCCGCCTCGCCGACCGGGCGGTGTGCGTCGCCTCCCGGACCCCCGCCGGCTCGCCGGTCCCGGCGGTCATCACCGCCGCCCGCACTGCGGCTAGGGTCGGCTCGTGGACGGGCTGACGGGACGACAGCTGGACGCGATCGGCGAGGTACGCGAGCTGGCTGGGCGCGCCGGGATCGCCGTCTGGCTGCGTGGCGGGTGGGCGGTGGACTTCCACCTCGGCGAGGTGACCCGGCCGCACGTGGACGTCGACTGGTACTGCTGGCGGCGGGACGTCGCCCCGCTGGCCGCCCTGCTCGGCGGGCACGGCTGGCGACCGGACCCCCGGATGCCGGCCGAGCGGCAGCTCGACCTGATCCGCGACGACGTGGAGCTGAGCTTCGCGTACCTGGACCGGGACGCGCAGGGGCGGGTGGTGGTCGGGGCCGGGCCGTGGGCCGGCACCCCGCTGCCCGAGGGGATGCTGGACGGACGGCCGGGCCGGATCGGCCGGCACACGGCCCCGGTGATCGACGTCGGCGCCCAGATCGAGTTCAAGGAGATGTACCCGGTGTGGATGCCGGACCGGCCCCGCCGTCCCAAGGACGCGGAGGACCTGGCCCGGCTCCGGGCGAGCCTGACCCCGGGCCGGCCGCGCTGAGCCGGCCCGCCGGGCCCTGCCGCGAGGCACAATCGTCCTCATGTTCCGACGCCGCGCCACCCTGATCACGGCCGCCCTGCTCAGTGCGGGTCTGGCCGGCTGTTCCGGGGGCGCCGGGCCGACCGCGCGGTCCGCTCCCGACGCCCCGCCGAAGGCGAGCGCCCCGTCCCCCCGGGTACCCGCCGGGCACGCCCCCACGACGAGCTTCGCGGTCGGCGTACGCCAGCTGAAGCTGAACCGCGGCGGCGACCGCCCCCTGCCGGTGACCGTCTGGTACCCGGCGCGGGGCACGGCCGGCGGCGAGCCGGAGCGGTCCGCGCCGGCCGCCGGCGGACGCTTCCCGGTGGTGATGTTCAGCCACGGGCTCGGTGCCCGGCCCACCGACTACCAGCTGCTGCTGAGCCGCTGGGCGGCGGCCGGGTTCGTGGTGGCCGCCCCGACGTTCCCGCACACCGGCGCCGGCGGCGACGGCAACCCCCTCGACGTGCTCAACCAGCCGGCCGACGTGTCGTACGCGCTGACCCAGGTGCTCGCCCTCGACGGGAAGGCGGGCGACCCGCTGCGCGGGCACCTCGATCCGCAGCGGGTCGCCGCGGCGGGGCACAGCGCGGGCGGGGTGACCACCATCGGGCTCTTCACCGCCGGGCGGGATGACCGGCTGGACGCCGGCATCGTCTTCGCCGGTACCGCGCTGGGGGTCGGCACCGGGTTCGCCGGGGCGGCCGCGCCGCAGCTCTTCGTGCACGGCGAGGCGGACGAGGTGGTGAGCTACGCCGCCGGCAAGGCCGCCTACGACGCGGTGCCCTGGCCGAAGGCGATGCTCAGCCTGCCCAACGGCGACCACGGCCGGGCGCTGCTCAGCGACGGGAAGGCGCTGCGGGTGGTGGCCGACACCGCGGTCGAGTTCCTCCGCTGGACCCTCTACGGCGACGCGGCGGCGAAGAAGCGCCTCCCCACCGACGCCACCCGCGGCCACCTCGCCACCCTGGACGACCACCTCTGAGCGGCCGTCCAGGGTGGTGTCCCGCCGTCAGGCGGTGTGGTCGATGACGACCTTGCCGAAGACCTCGCCGGAGGCGAGGCGGGCGAAGGCCTCCTCGATCCGGCTGAACGGCACCACGCGGTCCACCACCGGGCGCACCTCGTGCTCGGCGCAGAACGCGAGAAGCTGGGTGAGCTCGTCCGGGGTGCCCATCGAGGTGCCCAGGATCTCCAGCTGCATGGCGAAGACCCGGCGCAGGTTGACCTTGGGCTCGTGCCCGGCGGTGGCGCCGGAGACCACGATCCGGGCCATCGGGGCGGCCGACTTCAGCGAGTGGTCGAAGGTGGCCGCGCCGACCGTCTCGATCACCACGTCGACCCGCTCCGGCAGCCGGGCGCCGGGCTCCAGCGCGGTCGCCCCCAGCTCGGTGATGCGCTCCCGCTTGACCGCGTCGCGGCTGGTCGCGTACACCCGCTTGCCGAGCCCGACAGCGAGCGCGACCGCGGCGGTGGCCACACCCCCGCCGGCGCCCTGGACCAGCACCGACTCGCCCTCGTCCACCCGGCCCTTGGTGGTGAGCATCCGCCACGCGGTGAGCCAGGCCGTGGGCAGGCAGGCCGCGTCGGTGGGCGACAGGCCGTCCGGCAGCGGCAGCAGGTTCATCCGGGGTACGGCGACCCGCTCGGCGAAGGTGCCCGGGAAGTGCTCGGACAGGATGGAGACCCCGCGCGGGTCGCCCGGGGTGGGCACCACGGGGTAGATGACCACCGCGTTGCCGTCCGGGTCGGTGCCGACCGCGTCACAGCCGAGGATCATCGGGAGCTGGTCGGAGGCGAGGCCCACCCCGCGCAGTGACCAGAGGTCGTGGTGGTTGAGCGAGCTGGCCCGTACCTGCACGGTGACCCAGTCGTCCTGCGGGTGGGTCGGCTCGGGGCGGTCGCCGACGGTGAGCGCGGCGAGCGGGTTGTCGGCGTCGAGGGCCGAGGCATAGGCGGCACGCATGATCGGCACGGTAACAAGCTGAGCGTGCGTTAAGAAGGGGCCCTTCCTGTGCGAAACCCGATAAGACGGGCCCCTTCCCCCGTTTCAGCGACGGGCCACCCCGTCGCGGCGGGCGGCCTCGGCGACCGCCTCGGCCACCGCCGGCGCGACCCGCGGGTCCAGCGGGGAGGGCACGATCGCCTCCGCAGTCAGCGACTCGGCGACCACGTTGGCGATGGCGTCGGCGGCGGCCACCTTCATCCCCTCGGTGATCCGGGTGGCCCGGGCGTCGAGCGCGCCGCGGAACACGCCGGGGAAGGCGAGCACGTTGTTGATCTGATTGGGGTAGTCACTGCGGCCGGTGGCGACCACCGCGACGTGCCGGGCGGCCACCTCGGGGTGCACCTCGGGGGTGGGGTTGGCCAGCGCGAAGACGATCCCGCCCGGGGCCATCCCGGCCACCGCCGACTCGGGGATCTGCCCGCCGGAGACGCCGACCAGCACGTCCGCGTCGCGCAGCGCCTCGGCGATGTCGCCCTGCCGGCCCTCGGCGTTGGTGGTCTCGGCCAGCTCGGCCTTGGTCCCGGTCAGCTCGCGGTGTCGGCCGATGATGCCCTTCGAGTCGCAGACCACCACCTGGTCCGGGTTGACGCCCCCGGCGATCAGCATCTTCGTCACCGCGACCCCCGCCGCGCCGGCCCCGCTGACCGCCACCCGCAGGTCGCCGAGCTTGCGGTTGAGCAGGGTCGCCGCGTTGCGCAGCGCGGCCAGCACCACGATCGCGGTGCCGTGCTGGTCGTCGTGGAAGACCGGGATGGGCAGGGCCTCGTCCAGTCGCCGCTCCACCTCGAAGCAGCGCGGCGCGCTGATGTCCTCCAGGTTGATCCCGCCGAACGACGGGGCCAGGGCGCGCACCGTCGCCACGATCTCGTCCACGTCCTGGGTGTCCAGGCAGACCGGCACCGCGTCCACCCCGGCGAACTGCTTGAACAGCACCGCCTTGCCCTCCATCACCGGCAGCGCCGCGCGCGGGCCGATGTTGCCCAGACCGAGTACGGCGGAACCGTCGGTGACCACCGCGACGGTGTGCGACACCCAGGTGTAGTCGTCGGCGAGGTCGGGATCGGCGGCGATCGCCTCGCAGACCCGGGCCACGCCCGGGGTGTACGCGAGGGAGAGGTCTTCCCGGCTGGTGAGCGGGACGGTCGAGGCGACCGCCATCTTGCCCCCGAGGTGCAGCCGGAAGACGGGATCAGCGGGGTCCGGGGTGGGCGAAGACATGGTGACTCCAGAATCTGTCGAGCAGACGGACCGGCCGGCTCGGCGCGCGATGGTCTGCGGCCAGCGGGGCGGCGGTGCGGGGGTCACCCGGGCACTTTCCGAGCATAGTCACGCGTCCGGCGGCAGGATGTGAGCGGGGTCATATCCGCCCGGGACGGGGCCAGTACCGGGCGACCACGCGACCCCTTACGTCGGCCACGCCGTACGCCCGGGAGTCGTCGGTGACCAGGTCGTTGTCGCCGCGTACCCACCAGCCACCGTCCTGTGGTCGGACGGCGCGCTTGACCACGAGCAGGTCGGGACGGGTGCGGAAGACCGCGACCACGACATCCCCCGGGCGCACCGGCCGGCCACCGGTACGCACCAGCACGGCGTCGCCGTGCCGCAGTGTCGGAGCCATGGACGGGCCGGTGACCAGCACCGCGGCCAGCGGGCCGCGCAGCACCGGCGCGGCGGGTCCGTTCACGGCACGCACCGGGGTTTCACCTCTCGCCCGCCGGGGAGCACGTCCAGGAGTAATGTCGTCTCCGATCATCGCAAACATCCCATGGAGGACCTGATGCGCCTTCCCCGCATCCTCACGCCGCGTGTGACCGCGAGCGCCCACTGCGACCTTCCGTGCGGCGTGTACGACCCGGCGCAGGCCCGGATCGAGGCCGAGTCGGTCAAAATGATCTGCGAGAAGTACCAGTCGAACACCGACCCGGAGTTCCGCACCCGGGCGATCCTGATCAAGGAGCAGCGCGCCGAGCTGGTCAAGCACCACCTGTGGGTGCTCTGGACCGACTACTTCAAGCCGCAGCACTTCGAGAAGTACCCGCACCTGCACCAGCTCTTCAACGAGGCCACCAAGCTGGCCGGCGCGGCCGGCGCCAAGGGTGCGACCGACCCGGCCAAGGCCGACGAGCTGCTCTCGAAGATCGACGAGATCTCGAAGATCTTCTGGGAGACCAAGCAGGCGTGAGCCTGACCGACCCGGCACCGACGATCCGGCCGGCGCGTCCCGAGGACGACGAGGCGTACAACCGCTTCAAGCAGATGTACGCGGACGCCCCGGACCTGGTGAACGCCGTCAAGCCGGACCAGCTGCCCGAGTCGTTCCGGAT
>NZ_JBSGJR010000441.1:0-6076 GCF_053605645.1 Micromonospora sp. NPDC003776 | reverse complement strand
CCGGACCCGCCTGGCCGGGCGGGCGCGCGGGCCGGCCGGCACCGACGCCGCCTGAGCCGCGGGCTCAGCGGGGCGGCGGCTCCGGCCGGACCAGGCCCACGTCGTACGCGAAGACCACCGCCTGGATCCGGTCGCGCAGGCCGAGCTTGCTGAGGATGGCGGAGATGTGGGTCTTCACGGTGGCGGTGCTCAGGTAGAGCCGCTCCGCGATCTCGGCGTTGGACAGCGCCCGCGCCGTCAGCGACAGCACCTCCACCTCGCGGGCGGTCAGCGCGGCCAGCCGCCCGGCGCCGGTCGCCGGGGCGGGCAGCCGGTCGGCGAACCGGTCCAGCAGCCGGCGGGTCACCGTCGGCGCCAGCAGGGCGTCCCCGCGGGCCACCACCCGGACCGCCTCGGCGAGGTCCGCCGGTCGGGTGTCCTTGAGCAGGAAGGCGCTGGCCCCGGCGCGCAGCGCCGCGTACACGTGCTCGTCCAGGTCGAACGTGGTGAGCATGACGACCCGGGCCAGGTTGCCGCCCGACACCAGCTCCCGGGTCGCGGCGATGCCGTCCTGCCGGGGCATCCGGACGTCCATCAGCACCACGTCGGGCCGGGTCCGGTTCGCCACCGCGACCGCCGCCACGCCGTCGGCCGCCTCCCCGACGACGGTCAGGTCCGGCCGGGCGTCGATGATCATCGCGAGGCCGGCCCGGATCAGGTCCTGGTCGTCGGCGATCACCACCCGAACACTCACGGTGCGGCCTCTGTTCGCGGCTGCGGGGCTCGCAGGACCGGCTCACTCCTCGCGCTCACGGTCCGACCTCCACCGGTAGCCGGGCCTGGACCCGGAAACCGCCTGCCGGCAGCGGGCCGGCGTCCAGGGTGCCGCCCAGCAGCCGGGCCCGTTCCCGCATGCCGACGATGCCGCGACCCGTGCCCGTGCCGGTGGCTCCGCGGCGGGGCCGCGCGGTCCCGTCGTTGACCACGTCCAGCCGGAGCACGCCGTCGTCGTACCGGACGCTGACCTCGGCGCGGGTGGCCTGACTGTGCCGCAGGGCGTTGGTCAGCGACTCCTGCACGATCCGGTACGCCGACAGTTGCACCCCGCCCGGAAGCTCGTCGGCGAGGTCGTCGCGGCGCATCGTGACCGGCAGGCCGACCGCCCGCACCGCCTCGGCGAGGGCGTCGAGCTGCGCCAGGCCGGGCTGCGGCCCGTCCGGGTCCGTGCCGTCGTCGGTGGCCAGCGCGTGCAGCATCGCCCGCAGCTCGGTGAGCGCCGAGCGGGCCGCCTCGTTGATCGACCCGAGTGCGGCCCGGGCCCGCTCCGGGTGCTGGTCGAAGACGTCCTCGGCGGCGGCCGCCTGCACGGCGATGACGGCCACGTGGTGGGCCACGACGTCGTGCAGCTCGCGGGAGATCCGTTCCCGTTCCCGGGCGAGCACCTGCCGCTGCCGGTCGCGCCGGCGGTGCGCGTGCCCGCGTTGCAGCTCGCCGACCGCCCAGCCGAAGCCCAGCCCGGTGGCCGCGAACAGCACGTCCCGCCAGCCGCCGGTGACCAGTTTCCACGGCGTGGGCGCGAGCAGCACGGCGAGCGCGACCAGGGAGACCCGGGGCGGGCGCAGCCGGGCGACGTACGCCAGGGGAGCGGCGACGAACCCGAGCCAGCCCAGCTCGGGGCAGAGCGCCTCCAGCCCGATCCCGGCGAGGGCGGCCACCGCCAGGCCGTACACCGGTCGGCGGCGGATCCACAGCAGACAGCCGGCCTGCACGGCGGCCAGGCCGACCACGACGGCGGTCCCGGCCGTGCCGCCGCGACCGGTCCCGGGGACGAGCGCCACGGTCAGGGCGATGCCGAAGAGCGCGGCGGCGATGCCGCCATCGATCAGCAGCAGCATCCGGGATCGCGACCGACAGTTCACACCCCGGATGCTATGTGGCGGACCGGTCCCCGCTCATCGGCCGCGAGACGGAGATGCCGGCGGGAATCCGGTCCCCGGGACGGACCGGCGAACCCGCTCGCGGCCCGATCCGGCCCGGACCCCTCCGCGCCTAGCGTCCCCCTGGAACTGTCCACGGACCCGGCGGCGGGTCCGCCCATCCGGTGGAGGTACGGACCGATGAACACGATGCCCCACACTGCCGCCCCCCGCTCGGCACGCCGGCGCGGCCGGGCCCTGGCGGTGCTCGCCACCACAGCCGCCACCCTGCTCGTCTGGGTCGTCGCGGTCCCCGCGTCCGGAGTGGACCTCACGGCACGCATCGGCGGCACAGAGCAGACGGTGACCCCGGTCGCGGTCGTGCTCTCCACCCTGCTGGCCGGGCTGGCCGCGTGGGGCCTGCTCGCCCTGCTGGAGCGGCTCACCACCCGATCGCGGGCCGTCTGGACCGGCGCCGCCCTGATCGTGCTGCTGGTGTCGCTGGCCGGGCCGATGGGCGGGGGAGTGGGTACGGCGGCGGTGGCCACACTGGTCGCGATGCACCTGGTGACGGCCGTCGTCCTCGTACCGCTGCTGTGGCGGACCGCGGCCCGCTGACCCGCCGCGTGCGGGCGGTCGTCGGATGTCGGCACCGGGCTGGACATCGCCGTCCGGCCCGGACCCGACCCCGGTCAGCCGGCCGGCACCGGCTCCGGCAGCGGCTCGCCCGTCTCGAGCAGGCTCTTGAGGCTGGCCAGCAGCTCCGGCCAGCCGCCGCTGCCGTCGAGCTGGCCGCTGATCGCCCGGTGCATCTCGCTGTCCGGGGAGAAGTCGTCGTGGATCACCGTCAGCCGGACCGCCTCGCCGTGCGGCGCGAGGTCGAAGGTGACCTTCGACCGTCGTTCGGCGAGCCGGGCGGCCAGTTCCTCCTCGGACCAGCCGAAGTGGGCCGCGTGCTCCGGCTGAAAGCCGTGCCAGGTGTAGGAGAGCCGCCGGTACGGCTCTGCTTCCAGCACCCGCTGCCCGAGGTCCTTCGGCCGGCCGTCGGGGGATTCCTGCCAGAGCACCGGCGACCCGACCTGCCAGTCCGAGACCAGGGCGGCCCCGCCCCAGTAGCGTCGGGTGAACTCCGGTTCGATCAGCGCCCGCCACAGCCGTTGCGGCGTCGTCCGGATGTAGGTGGTGTAGACGAAGGTCGGGTTCTCCATAAGCTCCCGCTCCAATGCTGTCCGCAGGTCGGCGAGGGCGCGCGCCCGCTCGCGGTGATACCGGCCGATCCACCGGTCGGCGACCGCGTTGATCGGGGCCGCGTTGAGGTGGTGAAGCTTCTCCCGGCCGCGTCGCGTGGTGGTCACCAGCCCGGCCGCCTCCAGCACCGCGAGGTGCTTGCTCACCGCCTGCCGGGTCAGGTCCAGCCCGGCGCAGAGTTCGCGCAGACTCTGTCCGTTGCGGGCGTTGAGGCTGTCGAGCAGCCGCCGCCGACTGACGTCGGCCAGCGCCCGGAACACCTCGTCCATCCCGCCACCGCCCTCATGAAAGGCAACCATCCGGCTGCCTGTGCCCACCATAGGCAACCACCTGGCTGCCTGTCCAGCGCTTGCCACCCTTCACCGGCCGCCAGCATGAAGCTAGCCTCCTAGGATGCCTTAGACGAGGTGTGCTGGCACACCCGACCTAGCCTGAAGGCGACGTGCCAAAAGGAGGGTGCGATGGGCGAGGGCGACGACGGCACCAGAAACGTCCGGATGCCCGACCAGGTCCGGCTCACCCTGCGCGACCGGATCGTCCTGGCCCTGATGGCCTGCGCGGTGGCCGCCGCGATCGGCGTCGTGGTCGCCTGGGCCACCGGGGACACCAGCGGCATCGTGGCCGACAAGCGCGAGGTGCAGATCACCGAGTGCGGGGACGGCTGTCGGCTGAAGACCTGCCACCAGGTCACCTACGTCACCGACGACGGCCACCGACGCACGTTGTGCCTGCCGAAGGGCCGGTACGACCGGGTCAACCTCGGCGACCGCATCTCCGGATAGGACCCGGTTCGTCTCACCTTTTCCTGGTGCCCGATCGGCCAGGTCGCCCGCCGTTCTTTCGGCGTACCGATTCGCTGACGGACATTGACCGGTAGTCGACTGAGATGTCGGTCACGCCGCCAACGCGTGCCGTCCTGAGCAGGGATTATGGCTCTCTGAGGCGTCACGGCCGGCGGGACGGTACGGCGCGGGAAATGCGCTGTCGGCTAGCCGTCGGCCCATTCGCTTTCCCCGCCCCGAGGTTTTGCGGCTCACTGTGGACATCCCTTTTTTGATGAAACGGAAATCAACCGTGTCCACCACCAATGAGACCGGGCAGGCGATCGTCCTCGGCGGCAGCATCGGCGGCCTGCTCGCCGCGCGGGTGCTGAGCGAGTCGTACGCGCAGGTCACCGTCTTCGACCGGGACGAGTTGCCCGCGGCAGCCGCCGACCGCAAGGGTGTGCCGCAGAGCGAGCACGCCCACGGCCTGCTCGCCCGGGGCCGGCAGATCCTCGAGGAGCTCTTCCCCGGTCTGACCGCGGATCTGGCTGCTCAGGGGGCCGTTCCCGTCGACGTCCAGCGGGACTGCCTCTGGGTCAACGACGGCCACCGGATCCCCCGGGTCGCCTCCGGCCTCGACGGGCTCTGCGTCAGCCGCCTCGCCCTGGAGGCGTACGTCCGGGACCGGGTCCGGGCCCTGCCCAACGTGGAGGTCCGGGACCGGTGCGAGGCGTTGGGGCTGATCGCCGACAGCGACGGCGGCGCGGTCACCGGTGCCCGGATCCTGCCCCGTGACGGCGCGCCGGAGCGCCACCACGCCGACCTGGTCGTGGACGCCACCGGCCGGGGCAACCGCGGCCCCACCTGGCTCGCCGAGCTCGGCTACCAGCCGCCCGTCGAGGACCGGGTCGACCCCCGCACGGTGTACGTCTCCCGCGACTACCGCCGTACCCCCGGCCAGACGGACTTCGCCGCCTTCATCAGCAGCCCTTCGCCGGCCTCCCCGTACGGCGGGGTCGCCATCGCCGCGGAGGGTGTCAACTGCTGCCAGGGGAGTGTTCTTTAGGCGTCGAAGGCGCGTTCTGGTGCGGTGTTTGAGTGAGGGGTTGCGGGAGTGTCGTACCCGTCGCCGACACTGATCGCGGAGGGGGTGAGTGGGGGTGGGTGTGCGCGGTATGCAGGCGTATCGTTTTGCGCTCGATCTGACCCCGTTCCAGGAACGGCTGGTGCTGGCGCATGCGGGCGCGGCCAGGGTGGCGTACAACTGGGGTCTGGCCAGGGTGAAAGCGGTCATGGGCCAGCGCGCCGCCGAACGCTCCTACGGCACACCCGAAGAGCTGCTGACTCCGGCCCTCGGGTGGAATCTCGCGGCGTTGCGTAAGGCGTGGAACCAGGCGAAGCCGGATGTGGCGCCGTGGTGGCCGGAGTGCTCCAAAGAGGCGTTCAACACCGGCCTGGACAACCTGGCCCGCGGCTTGAAGAACTGGTCCGACTCCCGGGCAGGCAAGCGCGCCGGTCGGCGAGTCGGGTTCCCGCGGTTCAAGTCCCGCCGCCGCAGCACGCCGAGTATCCGGTTCACGACCGGCGCGATCCGCATGGAGCCGGACCGTAAGCATGTCGTGCTGCCCCGGCTGGGCCGGCTCAAGCTGCACGAGTCGACCCGTAAGCTCGCCCGCCGTCTGGAGGTGGGCACGGCTCGGATTCTGTCGGCGACGGTGCGCCGTGACGGCGGGCGGTGGCAGGTCGCGTTCTGCGTCGAAATCGAGCGGGCCGAGCGCACCCGCACCCCGACGCGCCCGCAGGCGGTGGTCGGTGTGGATGTGGGGATCAGCCACCTGGCGGTGCTGTCCACCGGTGAGATGGTGCCCAACCCCCGGCATCTGGACGAGGCGGCCCAGCGGATGCGACGTCTGTCCCGGCGGATGTCCCGGCGCGTCGGGCCGGACCGGCGCACCGGCCAGCGGCCCTCAAACCGGTGGGAACGCGCCCGCCGGCACGTCGCCCGCGCGCACGCGCGGGTAGCGAACCTGCGCCGTGACAACCTGCACAAGCTCACCACCGGGCTGGCCCGCGCGTACGGCACGATCGTGGTCGAAGACCTCCACGTGGCCGGCATGCTGGCCAACCGGCGGCTGGCCCGACACATCGCGGATGCCGGCTTCGCCGAGA
>NZ_JBSGJR010000440.1:0-6076 GCF_053605645.1 Micromonospora sp. NPDC003776 | reverse complement strand
ACCGGGCAGTTTTCCTTACGTGGCAGGCACTTCGCCATATCTACCGGCCCGCTGGACATCCAAGATCACGGCTGCCGTGAAAGGCCGAGGCTAGGTCACGCCGTGGCCGTTCTCGACTACTTGGGGGTCGTTCTGCTCGACCCGGAGGATCGGGCCGTCGTCGTACCGGAATCCGGCGCGGCGTCGCCCGGCCGCTGAAACAATCGTCCGGTGGGCGGCTTCGGATGGCGCGGGCGTCTCGGGCCTGCGGTGCCGATGGCCCCCGCGGCCCGGGTCGACCGGTTCGAGATCTTCTTCGACCTGGTCTTCGTCTTCTCGTTCTTCATCATCACCCGTGCCACCGCACGGGAGATCAGCGGCGGGACCCTGCTGCACGCCATGCTGGTCCTCGCCGTGCTCTGGTGGTCGTGGGTGCTGCACAGCGTGGTCGCCACCCGGGTCCGCCTCGGTGAGGGCTTCGTGCCGGTGCTGATGACGGTCGGCATGGCGACGCTGTTCACCTTCGCCCTGTCCCTGCCACAAGCGTTCAGGGATGTGCAAGGCGCCGCAGGGCCGATCGTCGCGGCGGCCAGCTACTTCGTGTTCCGCACGGTCCACGTCCTGCTGCTCTGGCACGCGCTGCGAGACAGCCCGAACGAGCGCCGGCAGTTGATGCGGTTCGCGCCGGAGTTGGTGGGCAGCACCCTGCTGCTGCTCGCCGCCGCACTCATCCCGACGGCGTTGGACGGCTCCACCTGGGCGCCGCACGTCCGGGACAGTCTGTGGGCCGCGGTCGTGCTGCTCCAATACGGCTCCGGCCAACTCATCAGCTCCTGGGGCTGGGGCATCGCCTCGGCGGAGCACTGGACCGAACGGTACGACTTGATCCTGATCATCGCCCTCGGCGAGTCGATCATCTCGGTCGGCGTCGGTAGCAACCTGCTCGGGCAGCTGCCCACCGCACCGGCCGTGGCGGCGGGGATACTGGGCATCTTCTTCACCGCCGCACTCTGGTGGGCGCACTACGACGTGATCGGGCCGGCCGCCCGGATCGCCCTGCACGCCGCACAGGGCAAAGCCCGGCTCACCATGGCCCGGGACGCCTACGCGTACTGTTACCTGCCGATGATCGCCGGCATCATCCTCTTCGCACTTGGATCAGAGGCGATCGTGGGCCAGATCACCAACCCGCAGATCTCCAACTGGGCACCGGCACACGGCCCGGCCGAGCCGCTGCTCTTCGGCGGGGTGTTCCTGTACCTCTGCGGCAACATGCTGTTCCAGCTGCGGACCCTGCACACCGTCAGCTGGACCCGGGTGATCACGCTAGGGCTGCTTGCCATATGCCCCCCACTCGTCGACCGGCTGCCGGCGCTGGGAACCCTGACCCTGCTGACCGCGATCTGCTTGGGCATGGTGGCCGCCGAGGTGGTCATCTATGCCGACGGCCGAACGGCGCTGCGCCAGCTGGTCTTCGCGGAACGGACCAGCCACGAGGCGCACGAGGCCGCCTACCGGGCCCGCTGGCACGAGCCGAACGAGGCGGGCCAGGGCGAATGACCCGGCCGGCTCGGGCTGTCACTGCCGGAGAATCTGCAGTTCGTCTCCCCAGCCTTCGATGATGGGGGTCAGCACGGGCACGGGACGCTCGTTGTCGAAGGTCGCGCAGAGGCTCTCGACCCGCTTGAACGTCGCCCGGATGGCAGCCGGATCGCCGTCGAGGGTGGCCAATAGGAGGGACAGGAGTTCGCGGGCATCCCACTCGGGCAGGGGATGCTCGCCGAGTTCCCAGGGCAGGTACTTGTGATAGGGCCGCACCCGTCCGGCCAGCGAGAAGATGACGTCCAGCAGCCAGGGCACTGATTCGGCGGCATCGAGGCGGCGTTCCAATGCGCGCCCGTCGCGGTCGTTCTTGAGGGCTCGGTAGGCATAGTTCAGCCACCCGTCCAGGCGGTCGTGCTCGACGAGAATCGTCTCCGCCTCGTCGGACGTCACCGTGGCCAACCGGTGAAGGGCGGAGGGCAGCCGGCCTTGTGTGCGGTCAAGGAGGATCGGGGCCCACGCGAAAGACCAGCGGAACCACCACCCTCCGCTCCGGAATGGGGGTACCTCCTCCAGCCGGGAGAGTGGAACCGGGATCTCGTCGAGGTCAGGGGATCGGATGGTCCTGCGCTCGCCCATGCCCTGGTCGGTGAGAACCACGTACACGTCCAGGTCTGAGCGCTCCGTGGCAAGCCCCCGGCCTACCGAACCGGAGAGGACCAGGCCCAGCAAGTCCTCGCCGTGATCCGCATCGTTGCGGGCCGCAAGCTCCGTGAGCACTCGCAGGCGCTGGGAGGAGAGACCCGGTGGAAGGTTCAGGCCGTCGGGTGCTTTGGTCACGCCCAGCACCCTTCCCTCACCGAACCCGCGGCAGCAAGTACGTTTCTGCGACCCGCGCTCGACATGGCGACGTTCCATAGTCGAGTCAAGTGAGTGCACAGAAAGACGTGCCAAACCGGATGAGCATGCAGGCACTGAGCAGGGAAGTTTTGGCCCCGTCGCGGTCCTGCCGGCTCGCGGCAAACACGGTCTGTCAACGCTGACCGGCACGCCAGGGTGTCGGTGATGATGGCATCGGGCGGTGAACGGCCGACAGTCTGGCGACTGCCCGACGAGGAGCCCCGCGGAAGAGTGCGAGGTGACCAGGCAGTGGTTGGGGGGAGGCCGATCTCGCCGCGCCGTCGGGGTGGCCACCGGAATTTTGGGCATGTGAAGATCACGTTGTGCTTACCCCGTCAGCATCGCCCCCGGTCGTCTTCCTGTTGGTCGCAGAGCTTTTCGGCATCGCTTTCACAGCTCTAGGCGTCGGAATAATCGTCACGCGGAGTGCCCCCACGTGGCTACCACTTCTGGGTACCGCACGCCGGACGGTGCCACCGGAGCCGATGCGTCGAGGCGGTTCCTTCGCTCTGGTAGGTATCACCATCGTCCTGAGAGCATCGGCGTCTTTCCATCGATTCCGGAACCGGTCGCAGTAGCGCTGACCGCAGCGGCTTTTGTCACTGTCGCGGCCTCTGCGGCCTGCCTCATCTTTGTGCGGCGCTAGCAGTCAAGTCGGCGCGCGACCGCATCCCCTGGGTGGATCAGCTCCGCCCTAGGACCCCAGCTCGCAGAAGACGCCACACGGGGCGTCCCGTGACCGAGGCCCAGGAGAGGACGCCGGTGTCGTTCATGGACCTTGCATGTGCCCTTCGCCAACAGCACAGACGCGGCCCGGATCCGGCGGGATTCTGAAGCAGGCCCCTACGGCCCGGTTTGACGCGCGCCTCGGTAGGGAAGTTTCGCGGACACCTCAATGAAGGAGGCTGTATGGAGACGTCCGTTAGCGTCGGGCGCAGTTACCGGCAGCCGACACGTCCATGCCCGCCGGCGCGTGTTGCAGCGCCGACCGCGAGGGGGCGAGCGTAATGGCTCGCGTCGGTCGCTACGGGATCCCAGGGTTCGTGTGGTTCCTGATCTGGCTCGTCGTCTGCATTCTGATCGTCATCCTGTTGGCGCTGCTCATTCACCACTTCGGAGGCGCCTCGCTATCACTCAAGCTCGGCCACTTCTACCTGAACGTCGGGGTCACCTGACCTGCCTGATCATCGACAACTCCGGTTCGGTATTGCACAAGCCGTGTTGGCCGTCACCCTGGGTGACGGCCAACACGGCTTTGACGCGAGCAAGCGACCGCGAGGCGCGCGAGCTGCTGGTGATGGTGTGGTTCCGGCCGGAAGGCGGCTAGCGGTCCGACTCGTTGCGGACGTAGCCCCTTGGGTTATGGAGTTCCAGGCGCGCCTGTCGGTAGTGCCGATGTGAGCCTTGACACGTAATCGAAGTTTGGCTTAGGTTCCCAGAACAGACGACTTTGAAACGATTCATCTCGCCGCGATGCGCCGCTCGACAATCGCGTACGAGCCCGCCTACGACGAGGCCTCTGACATGTGCGATAGATGGGAGCAGTACTGATGACCGACCGGGCAGCGGCGAAGGCGGCATTGCGGGCACAGCGGATCGAGACGCCCTCGTGGGCCTACGGCAACTCGGGAACCCGGTTCAAGGTGTTCGCCCAGGAAGGCGTGCCGCGAAACGCGTACGAGAAGGTGGACGACGCCGCGACGGTGCACCGGTTCACGGGCGTGGCGCCGAGTGTGGCGCTGCACATCCCGTGGGACCGGGTGGACGACTACGCCGACCTCGCCAAGCACGCGCAGGAGGTCGGGATCCGGCTGGGCGCCGTCAATCCGAACGTGTTCCAGGAGGACGACTACCGCCTGGGCAGCGTCTGCAACCCCGATCCGGCGGTGCGGCGCAAGGCGCTGGACCATCTGCTGGAATGCGTGGAGATCGGCTCGGCGACCGGGTCGACGATCCTGAGCCTGTGGTTCGCCGACGGCACGAACTATCCGGGCCAGGACAGCATCCGGGCCCGGCAGGACCGGCTGGCCGAGGCGCTGGCCGCGACGTACGCCGCGATGCCGGCCGGAATGCGGATGCTGCTGGAGTACAAGCTCTTCGAGCCCGCTTTCTACACCATGGACGTCCCGGACTGGGGCACGTCGTACGCGCACTGCCTGGCGCTGGGGGAGCGGGCCCAGGTGCTGGTCGACACCGGACACCATGCGCCGGGGACGAACATCGAGTTCATCGTGGCGCTTCTGCTGCGGGCGCGACGGCTCGGCGGTTTCCACTTCAACAGCCGCTTCTACGCCGACGACGATCTGATGGTCGGCGCGGCCGACCCGTTCCAGCTGTTCCGGATCATGCACGAGATCGTGCAGTCCGGCGGCCTGGACCCGGAGGCCGACGTGGCGTTCATGCTCGACCAGTGCCACAACATCGAGCCGAAGATCCCCGCGATGATCCGGTCGGTGCTGAACGTGCAGGAGGCCACGGCCAAGGCGCTGCTGGTCGACTCCGACGCGCTGCGCGCGGCGCAGGAGAACGGGGACGTGCTCGGTGCTAACGCAGTGGTGATGGACGCGTTCAACACCGACGTGCGGCCGCTGCTGGCCGAACTGCGCGAGGAGATGGGCATCGACCCGGACCCGATCGCCGCCTACCACCGCTCCGGCCATCACGAGCGACTGGTCGCTGCGCGCCGCGGCGGCGCTCAGGCCGGCTGGGGCGCCTGACTGGTACGACCCGAAAGGGGTGCGGCAGGTGAACCGTGTTGCCGAGCCACGTCCGGAGCTGTCCGAGGAGGACGTGGCTCTTCTTTCACTGCTCGCCCGGGGACTGTCGCTGGAGGCCGTCGCCCGTCGGCTGGAGACATCGGAGCGGACGGTACGCCGCCGGACCCGGACGATCTGTGACCGGCTAGGGGTGAACACGGCGATCGAGGCGGTGGTCTGGGCCGCGCGCCGCAGTCTGATCTGACCCGCGCGCCCGGTTGCCCGGCGCGGTGGCCGACGGCTGTTCGCCGGATGGCGGTCGCGCGGCGGGGCTGGCCGGTTCCGGCCACGGGGGTTGCGTGGGATGTTTCCCGTCGGTTAAGAAGTGACGGGCGTCACTGTGAAACGTTTTAATGGACCGTGCGCGGTCGACCAGACGCGGCGCCTCCATCACCGTCCCGAGGAACTGGAAGGCACCAGCGACATGGTCGGACGCACCCGGAAAGGCCTCCTCGCCCTGGCACCGCCGGCGGCGGCCGCCGCCGACTCCGTGCTGCGGGTCGGCGAGCTGAAGACGGAGCACGCGCACAATCGGCTGGGCGT
Organism: Micromonospora sp. NPDC003776; assembly: GCF_053605645.1. NCBI lineage: Bacteria > Bacillati > Actinomycetota > Actinomycetes > Micromonosporales > Micromonosporaceae > Micromonospora > Micromonospora sp. NPDC003776. The sequence continues at coordinate 356 of NZ_JBSGJR010000440.1, read as the reverse complement.
CGACGCGACCCACTCCCGCCTCGGGTGGACGCTCGCCTCGTCCGAGCGCGCCCAGCGGCAGAGCGCCTGTCAGATCGTCGTCGCCAGCTCGCGGAGCCGCCTCGATCTCGGCGCGGCCGCGGTCACCGAGGGAAGCGTTCCCGCCGCCGAGGCCACCGGCGTCCGGCTGCTCGGCCGCGGTGACGGCGTTGTCCGGTACGAGACCGGCTCAGGCGACTACCACTCCCACGTGAAGGAGGCCGCGTGACCCCGGCGATGCGGCGGCCCGGGCCGGGCCGGACCGCCGCGACGCTCGCCGGCCTGGTGGCGCTGCTGGTGACAACCGCGCTCGGTACCGTCGCGGCGGCGGCCGACCG
>NZ_JBSGJR010000439.1:0-6091 GCF_053605645.1 Micromonospora sp. NPDC003776 | reverse complement strand
CGCTCGTCCTATCCCCCACCCCCCCCCGCGCCGGGTCCCGGGGGGTTTCGTCGCCGCCCGCGGGGGGGGGGGGGGGGGGGCCCGACGATCCTGCCTGACGGGTCCGGACTCGCGACTGTCCGGAGCCCGGTGCGGTCCGCGGAACCGCACCTCCCGGGAGCCGGAGCCGCGAAACACCTTTCCCGGGCGCTGGAACGAGCGTACGACTGAATCGAACACTCGTTCTAACTACCCCGACAGTACACCTCCCCCCCGACGAAAATGCAACGTGTGGCGCGCCGGGACACGCCGGAGGCGGGTTCGGATTCTCAGCCGGGGCACAGCATCGGCAAAGGGGGCACCGAACTCCCCACCCCAAGGTTGAGGTCATGAACGTGAGCCGTACCGAAAAGACTCTCTGGTGACCGCCGCCGTGGCCGACCGGCGGACCGTGCGCCGCGCCCTGCCGACGGTCCCCGCCTGGTGGGCGGACGTCGCCGGCAGCCTCGCGGTGCTCAGCCTGCTGGTGGTCACCGCCCTCTGGACCGCCGACCGGGGCGTGCAGGAGCTGCTGGGCGGGATGGCCACCGGGCTCACCTCGCTCGGCCGGCTCGCCGGTCTGGTCAGCGCCGACCTGATGCTCATCCAGGTGGTGCTGATGGCCCGGGTGCCGCTGATCGAGCGGAGCTTCGGCCAGGACCGGATCGCCCGCTGGCACCGGCTCGCCGGCTTCACCTCCTTCAATCTTCTCCTCGCCCACGTGGCGCTGACCGTCCTCGGGTACGCCGGCACCGCCCGGCAGGGCGTGCTGTCCGAGACCTGGGACCTGGTCGTCACGTACCCGGGGATGCTGCTGGCCACCGCGGCCCTGGCCCTGCTGGTGCTGGTGGTGGTGACCTCGGTCCGGGCCGCGCGCCGCCGGCTGCGCTACGAGTCCTGGCACCTGCTGCACCTGTACGCGTACCTGGGCATCGCGCTGGCGCTGCCGCACCAGCTCTGGACCGGCGCCGACTTCCTCGCCTCGCCGCTGGCCCGCGCCTACTGGTGGACCGTCTACCTGCTGGCGCTGGCCAGCGTGCTGGTCTACCGGCTGGCGCTGCCCGCCTGGCGATCGGCGCGGCACCGGATCGAGGTGGCCGCGGTGGTGCCCGAGGCGCCCGGGATCACCTCGGTCTGGCTGCGCGGGCGCCACCTGCACCGGCTGCCCGCCCGGGCCGGGCAGTTCCTGCTCTGGCGGTTCCTGGACGGCCCCGGCTGGTCCCGGGCGCACCCGTACTCACTGTCCGCGCCGCCCAACGGGGACCTGATGCGGATCACGGTCAAGGACCTCGGCGACGACAGCTCCCGGGTGGCGACCCTGCGCCCCGGCACGAAGGTGCTGGTCGAGGGGCCGTACGGGCGGCTGACCGGGGAACACTGGCGGGGCGGCGGGATCACCATGCTGGCCTGCGGGGTCGGGATCACCCCGCTGCTGGCGCTGCTCTGGGAACTGCCGTACGCCCCCGGCGAGGCGGTGCTGCTCTACCGCGCGCGTACCGGAGCGGACCTGGCCTTCCGGGCGGAGCTGGACCGGCTCGCCGCGGAACGCGGGCTGGTCGTGCACTACCTGGTCGGCCCCCGGGCGGCGCGCCCGAGCTGGCTGCCGGCGTACGCCGAGGGGATGTCCGACGCGGAGGCCCTGCGCCGGCTCTCCCCCGGCGTCACCACCCACGACGTCTTCCTGTGCGGACCGGACGGCTGGGTCGACGCCGCCCGCGCCGCGACCCGTGCGGCGGGCGTCCCCGACGCGCACACCCACCACGAACGCTTCGCCTGGTGAAAGGCGCGAAAGGAGGATCCGTGCGACGGATCACCATCTGGCTGCTCTCCACGGTGGCCGCGCTGGTGCTGCTGTTCAGCTACAAGACCAGCACCATGGGCGCGGGCGGGGAGAACAGCGCGATCGCCTCCGGCCCGGACGGCTCGGCCGGCAACGGCAGCTCCTGGACCGGCACGGACGACGGCTCCGGCTCGTCGAGCGGCGGCACCTCGGGCTCGTCGAGCGGCGGCACGTCGAGCGGCGGCGGCAGCACCTCGGGCGGCAGCGGCACGGCCACCGGCTCGGTGGCGCAGACCCGGTGGGGGCCGGTGCAGGTGAGGATCACCGTCTCGCACGGGAAGATCACCGACGTCACCGCGGTGCAGGTGCCCGACGGCAACCACCGGGACCAGGAGATCAACGACTACGCGGTGCCGATCCTGCACCAGGAGGCGCTGGCCGCGCAGAGCGCCCAGATCGACACCGTCTCCGGCGCCACCGTCACCAGCGACGGGTACCGGGAATCGCTGCAGTCCGCGCTCGACGCGGCGCACCTGAAGTGAGGACGCGATGAACCTGACCAGGGAACTCGACCGGCGCGCCTGGGTGGTGCAGGTGATGGGGCTGCCGGTCAGCGTGCACCTGCGCGGGCCCGAGGTGCGCACCGACGCGGTCGCGGAGCGGGTGGAGCGGGTCTTCGCCGAGCTGCGCGGGGTGGACGCGGTGTTCAGCACGTACCGGCCGGACAGCGTGCTGGGCCGCCTCGGCGGGGCGCTGCCCGACCCGGCCACCGCCGACCCGGTGGTGCGCGAGGTGGTGGAGCGCTGCGAGGAGGCCCGGGTGCGGACCGGCGGGTGGTTCGACGCGCGGCGCCTGCCGCTGCCCGGCGGCGGCACCGGCTTCGACCCGTCCGGCCTGGTCAAGGGGTGGGCGGTGGAGCGGGCCGCGCGGCACCTGACCGATCTGCCCGGACATGACCTCTGCCTCAACGCGGGCGGGGACGTGCTGCTGCGGACCGCGCCGGGCCGGCCGGCCTGGCGGGTCGGGATCGAGGACCCGGACCGCCCCGAGCGGATGCTCGACGTCGTCGAGCGGGCGCACGGCGCCGTCGCCACCTCGGGCACCGCGCGGCGCGGCGCGCACATCACCGACCCGCGCGCCGGCCGCCCGGCCGAGGCCGTCCGGTCGGTCACCGTGGTCGGTCCCGAGCTGCTCTGGGCCGACGTGTACGCGACCGCGGCGGTCGCCCGCGGCGCGGACGCGCTGGACTGGCTGGCCACCCTGGACGGGTACGCGGCGCTGCTGGTGGACGCCGCCGGGCGGGTCCGGGCCACCCCGAACTGGCCCGGTTCCCGGCCCGCGGGTCAGACCCGCGCCGCGTAGTCGGGCAGGTCGGCCTCGGTGGTCGCCGCGCCGACGCTGCGGATCAGCATCGACTGGACCGGGCGGGCGGCCAGCAGCCGGTCCCGCAGCCACAGCCCCCAGCCGCTGGCCGGGGCGAGGAACTGGCCGGGGCTGGCGCCGCGCTGCCAGCGGCCCGCGTACCCGCGCATCCGCCGCTCGTACGCGGGCAGCGCGACCCGGTGGTCGCCGCCGGCCAGGGCCAGCTCGCCGGCGAGCACGTACGCCCCGACGAGCCCGATGCCGACCCCCATCCCGCCCAGCGTGACGCCCCAGGCCGCGTCGCCGAGCAGCACGCTGCGGCCGGTGTGCCAGCGGGGCACCCGCACCTTGGCGATCGCGTCGAAGTAGAGCTCCGGCGCGTCCCGCAGGCCGGCCAGCAGCCGCGGCACGTGCCAGCCCAGCCCGGCGAAGGCGGTGGTGATCAGCGCCTTCTGCCGCTCGACGTCGAGCCGGTCGTGGTCCTGCGGGGGGCCGGTGAAGACCACGAAGGCGGTGGCCCGGTCCGGCTCGCGCGGGTCGGCGGAGACGCTGGCCATCCGGCCGGGCACGTTGTACTGCCGGGGGACGGCGTCGGCAGCCAGGTCGTTGGGCAGGTCCCACCCGGCGAGGTGGTAGCCGAGGTGGGTCACGTACCCGGTCTCCGGGCCGAAGGCGAGCCGGCGCACCCCGGAGTGCAGGCCGTCCGCGCCGACCACCAGGTCGACGGTGCGCTCGTCGCCCCGGGCGAACGCGGCCCGCACCCCGTCGGCGGTCTCGGTGAGCGCGACGATCCGGTCGCCGAACCGGTAGTCCACCCGGTCGGCGCCGCGCTCGTACAGGATCCGGGACAGGTCCCGGCGGCGGACCTCCAGTTCGCCGCCGGCGAACTCCGCCGGCAGCCGGAAGATCTCCCGGCCGTGCGCGTCGACCCGACTCATCGCGCCGGCGTGGGTCTGCACCGCGCGCAACTCGTCGAGCACGCCCATGGCGGCAAGCACGCCGAGGTGGGTCGGCCCGCGGAAGTCGACGGCGAAGCCGCTGGTCCGCAGCGCCGGAGCGGCCTCGACCACGGTCACCTCGGCCCCGTGGCGGGCCAGCCACCAGGCCACCGCCGGACCCGCCACCCCGGCGCCGGAGACGAGTACGCGGAAGCCGCGCAGCGAAGAGGACATGTCTTACCCCCGGTGATTGAAACTGTGTCCGTCGGATACAGAGTACTGTAGACACAGTTTTGACCCGCGAACAAGAGGGGTGCGCGTGGAGACCGGTGGCGTCGACAAGAAACGGCTCTACGAGCTGTTGTGGGGCACGCCCAGCGGGCCGAGGCGGGGACCCCGCCCCACCCTCACCCTCGACGCCATCGCGCGGGCCGGCATCGCCATCGCCGACGCCGACGGGCTCGAGGGGCTGACCATGCAGCGGGTCGCCGAGTCGCTCGACGTCACCAAGATGGCCCTCTACCGGTACGTGCCGGGCCGGGCCGAGCTGGTCGCCCTGATGCTGGAGACGGCCATCGGCGGGCCGCCCCCGGCCCCGACCGGGGCCGACTGGCGCGGTCAGCTCGACGACTGGACCCGGCAGATCTTCGACCGGTTCCGCCGCCACCCGTGGGCACACGCCGCCACGGTCGCCCCCCGGGTGCCCGGGCCGAACGAGCTGGCCTGGCTGGAACGGGTGGTCGCCGCGCTCCAGGGCACCGGGCTGACCGGCGGCGAGCAGCTGGACGTCGCGGTGCTCCTGGTCGGCCACGCCCGCAACCTGGCCCAGCACTCGGTCGCCGGCACCGCCCCGGAGCAGGGCCGGGAGGCCGCGTTCGCGGTGCTGGTACGCGGCCGGGAGGAGCGCTTCCCCGCCCTGGACGCCGCGCTGCGCGCGATCCCCGCCGAGGCCCCCGGCGACCAGGCCCTCGACTTCGGCCTGGCCCGCATCCTCGACGGCATCCACGCCCTCATCACCACCCGCGCCGCCGGCCACCGCCCGCCGCAGGTCCCCCGGACGTAGTGGGACGGCCACCACGTCGGTGAATCAGTGCGGGTCCTGCGGGCACGGCGGGACACGGGGTGGGGCGCGGACGCCGGCGGCAGTGCGGCGGGGAGAATGAGCCGCATGCAGTCACACCCGAACGTGCAGGCGGTGCAGCGGGCGCTCGACGACGCGGGCGCGCAGGACGGTTCCGGCGGGGCCAGCCAGGTCCGGCTGCTGCCCGCGGCGGTACACACCGCCGCCGCGGCGGCCGAGGCGCTCGGCGTCGGGGTCGGCGCCATCGCCAACTCGCTCATCTTCGACGCCGACGACGCGCCGCTGCTGGTGCTCACCTCCGGCGCCCACCGGGTGGACACCGCCGGGCTGGCCGCGACCCTCGGCGTCACCCACCTGCGCCGGGCCACCCCGGAGTTCGTCAAGCGGCACACCGGCCAGGTGATCGGCGGGGTCGCCCCGGTCGGCCACCCCGGACCGCTGCGCACCGTGGTGGACACCGCCCTCGCCGGCTACGACGAGGTGTGGGCGGCCGGCGGCGTGCCGCAGGCGGTCTTCCCCACCACGTACGCGGAGCTGCTGCGGATCACCGCCGGCACGCCGGCCGAGGTGGCGTGACCGCCGTACCCGAACTGGTCACGCTGCACGTGTGGCGGGTTCCCCGGCGGGCGGTGCCCGGCGCGCTGCGGCGGATGGCGGCCCACCCGTGGCGGCTGCGCCGACTCCCGGGAGTCCGGTTCGCCAAGCTGCTCGGCACCGGGAGCGGCACCGGCTTCGGCCCGGGCGACGCCGACCCGACCCGCTGGGCGGCCCTGGTGGTCTGGGACTCCCCCGCCGCCGCGGCCGGCTTCGACGCCTCGCCGGTCGGGCGCTCCTGGGCCCGGATCGCCCGCGCCGCCGCCCGGGTGGAGCTGCGCCCGCTCACCAGCCGGGGCCAGTGGTCCGGGCGGCGGC
>NZ_JBSGJR010000438.1:0-6112 GCF_053605645.1 Micromonospora sp. NPDC003776 | reverse complement strand
CGCAGCAGCACCCTGCCCGGGTCGGTGTCGCCGCGTTCGATCGTGGCCTGCTGCCGGTCACACGCGGCCAGCAACAACATCCGCGGCACCCGCGGTGCGCCTTCCAGTTCGAACACGTCCACCGGCAGGCGGCCGTTGGTGTTGAGGAACCGGGCCACCTGCCGGGTGCGCGCCTTGATGACGTTGGCCGGTAGATACTTCCCGCCAGGGATCGCCTCCCGAATCTGATCCCACTCCTGCGGGGTGCGCTTGCGCGGGTCGGCCGGCCAGGATGCGAGGACTCCGGCGGTCAGACCGGCACGCCACGTCACCGAGCGCAGCGCACGCCCGGCCTGCTCCTGAGCCATCCGCACGATCCGGTCATTGACCCGAACCCCCGCCGGGGCGGTGGTGGTCCAACCCAGCCGCCGCAACGCCATCCACGCGTTCGACGGCAACCTCCGCCCACCCGCGTCCACACCGCAGGCCAACACCCGCACATCCGCGGCGTTCCACCGCTGCGCCAACAGCCCAGAAACCATGCCCGCCACCAGATCGGCGCACCAGCCGACACGCTCGGCCAACACCGCCTGGGACACAACCTCGCCGGACTTCTCATCCACACCCGCGCGCACAAAAGCGCGGACACACGCGGTCCGGGACGCCTCGCCCTCAGCCAGCGACACCGCCCGACTCACCCGCCACCAACCTCACCACGCCCAGACCCGGGCCAGCACGCACACGACCGCCACACGACAGCACTCACCGCCAGCACAGACCCCCACCGCCCGCATCAAACCAGAAGACACCGACACCCACGACCGGACCACGATCACTGACGATCCTTAACCAAATCCCTCAGCCTGCCCTCCGGCGGTGACACCAGCTATCCGGGGCTGGTCTGGCACGACGATCTGCTGAGAGTCAGCTACTACTCCTCGCACGAGGGGCGCACCTGCGTCTATCTCGCCGAGGTGGTGATCGGGCCGGCCCGCCGGTGACAGCGGCGTCCGCGTCCGCATCGTCGCCGCGTCTCACCCGCCAGTAGTGTCCGTCGTTGCGGTGACCAGCCAGAACGCTCCCGTCAGCTGCACACCGCCGGGTTGCTCGTAGCCGCTCAGCGCGGTGGTGAGCGCGACCCGCGCTCGGGTGACGGCCTCCTGGTCACCGTTTTCCCGCAGCGCGCGTGCCGGTCCGGTGCCGAGCACCAGCTCCGCGGCGTCGGCGGCGTCACGTCCGTAGGTCATCACCGGGTCGCGGCCGGTGATGACGATGTTCCGAAAGCCGGCCCTGGTCAACAGTTCTTCGATGCGTTGCGGGTCGGCCAGGGAGAACATTCCCGGCTCGTACCCGGCACTTCGGTCGGTGCGCGGGGCGCGGCCGCCGAGGGCGGTCATGAACACGGTGAACCACTGCTGCTCCTCGGCGGCTCGCGCGCAGATGAACGCCAGGCGCCCGCCCGGCCGCAGGGCGTGCGCGACGTTGGTGAAGGCCGCCACCGGGTCGGCGAAGAAGGTCAGCCCGCCGCGGCTGATGGCGACGTCGAACTCGCCTGGCGCAAACGGGTGCACCTGCACGTCGCCCTGCTCGAACCGGACGTTCGTCAGCCCTTCGCTGACGGCGTGGGCCCGCGCGGTGTGCAGCATCGGACCGGACAGGTCGACGCCGAGCGCGTAGCCGTCCCGGGCGCGCCGGGCGGCCAGCCGGGTGGTCTGGCCGTTGCCGCAGCCGAGGTCGAGCACCCGGTCGGCCGGGCTGATCCGGGCTGCCGTCAGGAGCGGTTCGTTGAGCTCCCCGCTCACCGCGTCCCAGTGGGCGGCGTGGTCGGCCCAGTGCCTGCCTTCCGGCCCGTTCCACGCCTCGGCCTGCGCCACGTTGACGATCGCCTGCATGTGCCACCTCCGAAGGGATTGCCGGGTGACCGGCCATACTCGGACACTCGTACGATGTCGAACACGATGTCCGAGTATCGTCACGGGCAGGACGCCGGTTCAACGACCAGAACGCCGCCACCATCCGTTACCGGACATCGGTCGGCAATTGTTCGGAAGCGAGGGGTGCGAGATGCCGGGGCAGGATCGGCGCGTCCGGCGCAGCCAGCGGCTGCTGCGTGAGGCGCTCGTCGCCCTGATCGGGGAGAAGGGCTACGACCGGATAACGGTGCAGGACATCCTCGACCGCGCCGACGTGGGACGCTCCACCTTCTACGCCCACTACCGGGACAAGGACGATCTGCTGCTGGCCGGCTTCGACGACCTGCGCACCGACCTGAAGCGCGATCTGGACGCCCTCAGTCCCGGCGTGCCGGCCCATCCGACCAGCCCGACCGGCGTGATCTTCGCCCACGCCTACCGCCACCGGGACATCTACCGGGCGCTGTGCGGCCGGCGCGGCGGCAGCGTGGTGGAGCGCCACCTGCACCGGCTCATCAGCGACCTGCTCCGCGTCCATCTGCGCCCGCACCTCGAAGCCGCCCGCAGTGACCTGCCGGTCGACGTCGCCGCCGCGTTCTACACCGCCGCCGCACTCGGCCTGCTCACCTGGTGGGTCGACCAGGACTTCCGGCCCGGCCCCGCCACCCTCGCCAGCATCTATCAGCGGCTGGCCGCACCCGGCCTGCTCGCCGCGCTCACCCCGCCGGCGGCCGAGCCACCACCCTCGACCTGACGGGCGCAGGTCCGGTCGGACGGCGGCATCCCGGGCGTTCGGCCGGCGTGCGACCGATTATCAGTGCGCTACCGGGGAAGACGGCTCGCGTGTCCGAGCCGCTGGAACTTGCCCGAAGCGCGATCCACAGAACTCATCAGGCTGCCGTGCGGTACCGCGATGACTCGCTGCACCAGGCGGCCAGGGACATCACTCTCGCCGCCCGCAGCATGGGCTACGAGCTGGGGCCGGTCGAGGAGTTCCGGCCATGCCCGGTGTGCGGTGCCGAGCCGGGGGCACTCTGCATCAGGACACCCGGGCACGACATCGTCAACGGCGCCCATCCGGAGCGGAGTCAGGACGAGAGCACATAGGCGGGCTGCTGCGGCTATTCAACCGCTGGCCCACCGCTACGGCACCGTGGTGTCATCGAATCGCAGGCCGCTGGAGCCTTCGCCCCGGCCTGGGCCCTTGCGCCGGCCGCGCCACAGATGGGTACGGCCGTCCGCCGCGCGCCCGAGCGTCCAGAGCCGGGTGAGCACCACCCCCGCACGGGGCACCTCCTCGTCGTAGACGTCCAGCGCGGTACCCGGTTCCAGCAACCTGCCCTGCGCCGGGATCGGGCTGCGGTCCGCCGGGTCGCGCATCGCTCCCCGGGCCAGCCAGCGCGCCGCGACCGCCCCGCTCGGGTCCCGGTCGTACTTCGGCAGCAGCGGGATCCACTGTCGGGGCACCGGCGTCTGCAGCAGGTACCGCCGCATGCCGTCGCCGGGCGGCGTGGCGTCCGCGCGCCGGTTGACCTCGTCCTCGTGGCGGTCGACCGGGCGCCCGGTACGGCTCTCCACGGTCTTCTCCACCGCCCAGGCCATGTTCGCCAGTTCGTCGCGCAGCAGGACGACCTCCTCGACCGGCGACGACTCGTGGGTGGCCGGCAGCGCGTCGAGCAGCAGCAGGGCGTTGCCGTTGTCGGCGCTGCCGTCGTCGCGGGTCAGCTCGAACATCCGCCAGTCCGTACCGGCACCGTTCCCGAATGGCGTGACCTGGGTCGACACGCCGAACGCGTCGGTGACGGTCACCGTGGCAAGCTCGCACAGCGCGCCGACGGGCAGCGCGTCCAGCGGCACGGTGAACCAGTCGTTGCCGTACACGGTGGCGAATTCGACCAGGACCAGGGTGAGCAGTTCGCTGGGCGCGGCCGCGACGGATCCGAAGTCGACGCGGCCGTCCTCGATCTCCCACCAGCGCGGCACCGGCATGCCGGGGAAGCTGACCGGGTTCGGCAGCACGGTACGGGTGAACGACGACGGCCCGCGTCCCGCTGCCGGCGCGCCGAGCGGTGTGGTGGACGCCGGGGTGCGCCGGGTGAAGGAGTACCAGTCGAGGTGGCCGCCGTCGTGCTGGGGCGCGTCCAGCACCAGGTTTCCCGAGCCGGCGGAGAACGCGTACTCCATGCGCTGGCGGTCCCAGGCGAACGCGTCGGAGGCGGGCTCGCTGATCAGGTCGGCGCACCAGGCGTACCACTGCTGGACGGCGGTCATGACGGCGGCCCGGTCGTTGCCGTCGATCGGCGGCTTCTTCGGCAGCGCGGGGCGGCTGCCGAGGACGGTCTGGAAGTCCGCGTAGATGCGCCCGCCGTCGGGCGCGCGGCCGTCGGTGACGGTGAGGAACCGTCGGGTGCGCGCGTCGAGGTTCGACACGTCGGCCGGCGTCTGGAGCGGGTATTCGCGCAGGAACCGGGCCCGGTAGTCGTCGATCCGGCTCGGGTCGCGCAGGTTCGCTTTGATCAGCCGGAGCAGGTGCAGGCCCGCCTCGGCGGCCAGTCGCAGGTCGTCGAAGGGGCCGGTGGTGCTCCCGAGCGGCGGCATGACCCGCTCGCGCTCGGCCAGGGCTTCCAGCGGCACCCCGGCCGGCACGTCGGCCGGCTGCCCGCCGTACGGTTGCCAGCGCGCCAGCGGCGTCGTCGCCCCGGTCACCGTCACCGACACCGGTGACCCGGCGTCCGCGCCGCGCAGTTCGAGCAGCTGCCACTGCCGGCCGAGCAGCCACAACGGGTCGTACACCTGGGCCTGCAGCCCGAGCCGCAGCCCCTCCTGCAGGTCCTCGGTGCGGGCGTGCGGCTCCAGCCGGGTCCAGGCGGTGATCGAGGCGCGGCTCTCGATGAGGATGCCGGCGTGCTGGTCGGGGACGCTGGCACCCCACTCGCTGGTGACGATGACGTCCCGCGCGCCGGTGGTACGCAGGCCGCCCAGCTCCGGCAGCCGCACGATGATCTCGGTGTCGCTCCATGACAGCACCACCGGGTGGTTGCCGTTGTTCGCGTCCTTCGGGTCGACCAGTTGGAGTGATCCACCGGCCTGCGGGCCGAAGGCGCGGCCCTGCACGGTGACCGTGCCGCCCGGCGCGGGGCTGCCCGGCTGCACGGCGGTGACCTGGGGCAGCTCGCCGAGCAGGAAGTCGGCGGCGCCACTGCGCCCCCAGGGCGCGCTCACCACGATGCCGCGGCTGCCCGCACCGCCGAGCGCGGGCAGCGTTGGCACCCGTACCGTGATCGACGTCGGACTCCAGGTGACCACCTGCGCGGGCACGTCCTGCGGCCCGGGGGCCTGGAACAGCACGGCCGAGGCGCTGCTGCGTCGACCGAAGCCCTGGCCGGTGAGGGTGATGGTGTCGTTCTGCAGGCCGCGCGCCGGATTCACGCCGGCGATGGCCGGCGGCGACTCCTCCTCGATGAGGAACGCCCGGGCTGCGCTGTCGCCGCCGTCGGTGTGGACGGTGAGCTCCAGCGGGCCGCCGGAGCCGAACGAGGTCAGCGACGGCACGCGGACGTGGATCGTGGTGTCCGACCAGTCGTCCACGGTGCCGGCCACCGGCGCGGCCCCGTCGAGCGGTAGCCGGAACCGGACCACCGACGCGTCGGTGCGGGCGCCGAACGCGCCGGACAGGGTCAGCGCGGTACCGGCGGTCCCCGACCCCGGGGTGACCGAGTCCAACCGTGGCGCGTCAGGCATGTCGTCGTCCCTCTTGAGCGGTGTGCCAGGTGGTGCAGGCGTTGGGTAGGCGCGGCGGCCGCCGGTGGCGGCGCGACGCGTGGGGATCAGCCGAGCGGGGCGCCGCGGCCGTTGAGGAAGTCGGTGGCCACGGTCACGCCCTTGGCGTTGTAGGCCAGGTAGGTGGCCGGCACGAAGTGGCCGGCCTCCTGCAACGCGTCGAGGTCGACCATCCGGATCCGGGCGAGGTCGAGGGTGTCGTCGACGGTGGCGCGCAGGGTGTCCAGCGTCCAGTCCTCCCCCACACGCGGCGGTACGGCCAGCACGATCGCCTGCGGTGGCGCGGCGTTCGGCTGGTCGTAGTGCAGCGCCAGCCCGGTGGTCTTGGCCGCCGCCGGCAGCACCTCGCTGTACTCCTCGACGACCAGGCCGGCCACCGTGCCGCCGGCCGGGACCGGGCCGGCGGGCAGCAGCGCGACCAGCGACACCCGGCCCGCCGG
>NZ_JBSGJR010000437.1:0-6121 GCF_053605645.1 Micromonospora sp. NPDC003776 | reverse complement strand
CGTCGGTGCGGGCCGCGGCCAGGGTGGCGAGGACGGCGAGACCGAGCGCTCCGCCCACCTGCTGGGTGGTGTTGGCCAGGCCGGAGGCGAGCCCGGCGTCGGCCGGTTCCGCGCCGGCCATGGCGAGCGTGGTGACGGCCGGCAGCGTCAGTCCACCGGCGACGCCGAAGACCAGCAGCGCCGGGAGCACGTCGCGGGCGTAGCCGGCGTCCACCGGTAGGCGGGCCAGCAGCAGGAAGCCGAGCACGGCGAGGGCCAGCCCGCCGACCAGCACCCGCCGGGCGCCGAACCGGCCCGCCAGGCGGCCGGCCAGGCCCAGCGACACCACGGCGATGGCCAGCGGGGTGGGCAGGAAGGCGAAGCCGGTGGCCGCCGGTCCGAGGCCGAGCACGAGTTGCAGGTGCAGGGCCAGCAGGAACTGGAAGCCGAAGTAGGCGGCCACCATGAGGAACTGCACCGCGTTGGCGGCGACCAGGCCCGGTGCCCGCAGCACCCGGGGCGGCAGCAGCGGGGTGGCGGCGGCCCGCTGCCGGGCCGCGAACCCGGCGAGCAGGACGGCGGCGAGCCCGGCGGCGCCCAGGGTGCGTACCGAGGTCCAGCCGTGCTCCCCGGCGCCGACGATGGCCAGCACCGCGGCCATCAGCCCGGCGGTGACCAGCGCCGCACCGGCCAGGTCCAGGCCGGCCCGCAGTCCGATCCCCGGCTCCCGGACGATCAGCCGTACGCCGGCGAGCACGATCAGGCCGCCGATCGGCAGGTTGATCAGGAAGATCGCCCGCCAGCCGGCCAGGTCGGTGAGAACTCCCCCGGCCAGCAGGCCGAGCGACGCGCCGGCCGCCCCGGTGAAGCTGAACACGGCGATGGCCCGGGCCCGCTCGGCGGCCTCGGGGAAGAGCCGCACGATCATGCCGAGGCTCACCGCGGTGGTCAGGGCGCCGCCGAGGCCCTGTACGAACCGGGCCGCGACCAGGGCGGCCGGTCCGGTGGCCACGGCACAGAGCAGGGAGGCGAGGGTGAACAGGGCCACCCCGGCCAGGAAGACCTGCCGCCGGCCGAGCAGGTCGCCGAGCCGGCCGCCCAGCAGGAGCAGCCCGCCGAAGGCGACCAGGTACGCGTTCACCACCCAGGCCAGTCCGGCGGGCGGGAAGCCGAGGTCGGCCTGGATCGCCGGCAGCGCGACCGCGACGATGCTGCCGTCCAGGATGATCATCAGGCTGCCGGCGCAGAGCACGAGCAGCGCGGGCCAGCGGTGTGTCCCCGTCATGGGAGGCGCCTCCTTGGTGCACGATTTGTTACCGAGGCCATCGTCTGTGACCATGAGGCGGAGCGGAAGGAGGCACTTCGATGTCCCAGGGGAACAGCTGTGTGACCGTGACGGCTCAGCAGGCCCGTGCCTGCACGGTGCGCGAGGCGCTGGACCGGGTCGGCGGCAAGTGGAGCATCGGCATCCTGATCGCGGCCTCGCAGGGCCCGATCCGCTTCACCGAACTGGAGCGCCAGGTCGAGGGGATCAGCCGGCGGATGCTCACCCTGACCCTGCGCAACCTGGAGCGGGACGGCCTGCTGCGCCGGCACGTGTATCCGACCGTGCCGCCCAAGGTCGAGTACATCGCCACCCCGATGGCGCTGGAACTCTACGAGTCCCTCGTGGCGCTGACCGAGTGGGCGGAGCGGCACCGGGAGTCGATCGGGGCGGCCCGGACGGCGTACGACCGCGAGCACGGGGCGCCGGCCGACTGAGCGCGGCTGTGGCGAAGCCCACGCGACGAGTCTGACCGATCGGTCAGCACCTGACCGATCGGTCAGGCATGCTGGAGGGCATGGCACGGGCGGTATCGGAGACCCACCACGAGATCCTCGCGGCGGCGGGGCGGCGCTTCGCCGTCACCGGCTACAAGGGCACCTCGTTGCAGGACATCGCCCGCGAGGTCGGCTGCTCCAAGGCCACCGTGCTCTACCACTTCGCCAACAAGGAAGCCCTGCTCAGCGAGCTGATGGCACCCGCCATCGCGATGCTGGACGAGCTCGACACGCGGATCGCCGGGCGGACCGGCGCCGACGCCCAGCGGGTGGCCGCCGAGGGCTTCGTCGACCTGGCGGTGCGCTTCCGTCGGGAGATCGCGCTGCTCCGCGGCGAGTTCCCGGACCTGCTCCAGCAGCCCGCGTTCGCGCACGTCCAGCAGATCTCCGAACGGCTCATCGCGGCCTTCGCCGGCCACTCCGACCGCCCCGCCGCCCGGATCGCCGCCCTGGTGGTCCTCGCCGGCATCGCGGAGACCTGCGGCGAATTCCTCGACATCCCGGACCAGGAGCTGCGCCCCGCGCTGCTGGCCGTGGCGCACCGCGCGCTCGAACCCACCACCTGACCCGAATCCGAACCCCGAGGACAAAGGAAACCTTCATGGCGACCCTGCTGTACCGGCTCGGCCGGGCATCCCTGCGGCGCCGGCGACTCGTCGCCGTCGTCTGGCTCGTCGTACTCGTCGGTCTCGGCATCGCCGCGGCCACCCTGAAGGGCCCGACGGCGAGCAACTTCACCATGCCGGGCACGGAGTCCCAGCGGGCCATCGACCTGCTCGCCGACCGGTTTCCGGCGGCCAGCGGCGCCACCGGCACCATCGCGGTCAAGGCCCCCCAGGCCGGCGAACTGCTCACCCCACAGGGGCAGGCCGTGGTCAAGCAGGTCACCCAGGAGGCGGCCACGCTGCCCGGCGTGGTCGGCGCGGTCGACCCGTACCAGGTCAAGGCGCTCACCCCGGACGGCCGGTACGCGCTGATCCAGGTGCAGTTCGCCGGCCGGGCCGACGACGTCACGACCAGCCAGCGCGACGCGTACGAGAAGGTCGGCGCGCAGGCCGAGGCCCAGGGCTGGCAGATCGCCCCCGGCGGCGAGGTGCTCAACGCCGAGCCGGAGGTCGGCTCGACCGAGGCCCTCGGCGTGGTGGTCGCCGCGATCGTCCTGGTCATCACCTTCGGCTCCCTGGTCGCGGCCGGGATGACCATGCTGAACGCGCTGATCGGGGTCGGCGTCGGCATGGCCGGCCTCTTCGCGCTCAGCGGCGCGGTCGAGCTGACCAGCACCGCGCCGATCCTGGCCCTGATGCTCGGCCTCGCGGTCGGCATCGACTACTCGCTCTTCATCACCTCCCGGCACCGGCAGAACCTGCTCGACGGGCTCTCCCCGGAGGAGGCGGTCGGCCGGGCCGTGGGCACCGCCGGCTCCGCCGTGGTCTTCGCCGGCGCCACCGTGGTCATCGCGCTGGCCGGCCTCGCCGTGGTGAACATCCCGTTCCTCACCGTGATGGGTCTGGCCGCCGCCGGCACGGTCACCGTGGCGGTGCTGGTCGCGATCACGCTCGCCCCGGCGCTGCTCGGCTTCGCCGGCCGCAAGGTACTGCCGCGCAAGCTGCGCGGGCAGGACGCGATCGAGTCCGACGCCACCGGCTCGGAGGACCGGTCCGGCTTCGGGTTCCGCTGGGCCCGGTGGGTGACGAAGCTCCGGATCCCGGTCATCCTGGTCGGCCTGCTCGGCCTCGGGCTGCTCGCGATTCCCGCCCAGGACATGCGCCTGGCGCTGCCCGACGCGGCCACCGCCGCCGAGGGCACCCCGGCCCGGGTCAGCAACGAGCTGATCCGGGAGGGCTTCGGTCCGGGCTTCACCGGCCGCCTCGCGGTGGTCGTCACCGGCGACTCCCCGCAGGCGACGCAGGCCGCGGTGCCGCAGGTGACCGCGCTGGTCCAGCGGACCGACGGGGTGCTCGCGGTGGCTCCGCCGCAGCTCGACCCCACCGGCCGGACCGCGCTGATCGGGGTCATCCCGAAGACCGGCCCGACGGACGCGGCCACCGAGACCCTGGTGCACGACATCCGCGACAAGGTCAGCGGGATCAGGAACGCCGACGTGCTGCTCACCGGCGTCACCGCGATCGGCATCGACGTGTCGGAGAAGCTCTCCGCCGCGCTCCCGATCTACCTGCTGCTCGTCGTCGGCCTCTCGGTGCTGCTGCTGATGCTGGTGTTCCGCTCGATCCTGGTACCGGTCAAGGCCGCGCTCGGCTTCCTGCTCACCGTGGCGGCCACCTTCGGCATCACCGTGGCGGTGTTCCAGCAGGGCCACCTGGCCGACCTGGTCGGGCTTGACACGCCCGGCCCGCTGGTCAGCTTCCTGCCGATCCTGCTCATCGGCATCCTGTTCGGCCTGGCCATGGACTACGAGGTCTTCCTGGTCTCCCGGATGCGCGAGGACTTCGTCCACGGCGACACCGCCCGACAGGCCACCATCAACGGCATGGGCCACGGCGCCCGGGTGGTCACCGCCGCGGCGCTGATCATGATCTCGGTGTTCGGCGGGTTCGTCTTCCTGGAGGACCCGATCATCAAGTCGATGGGCTTCGCGCTCGCGATCGGCGTGGCCATCGACGCCTTCGTGGTGCGGATGACCATCGTCCCGGCGGTGATGTCGCTGCTGAACAACGCCGCCTGGTGGATCCCCCGCTGGCTGAACAAGCTCCTGCCCAACGTCGACGTCGAGGGCGAGGGCCTGCGCGCCCACCTCGCCGAGAAGGAGACCGCCGGGGTGTGAGTGCAAGGAGGGGCCCCCTGTTAACGCCTGGCGTATAGCAGGGGGCCCTTCCTCACGCCTCCCCTCACACACCGGCGGGGTAGGTCTCCATTTCCCCAGGCGTGGTGAGGGCGGGCAGCGGATGCAGGGCCGTCGTCTCGTCGCACCAGATGAAGGCGTCGTAGCGCTCGCCGAGGCGGGTGGGCACGTAGTTGCCCCAGGACTCGAAGCTCGGGTCGTAGACCACCCCGATGGCCCGGTGGTCGGCCTCGCCGGTCACCCACTCCGGCTGCTCCGGGCCGCCGAAGACCAGCACCGCCCGCTCCGGCATCAACTCGTGCAGCCGCCGCTCCACCGAACCCTCCCGGGCCGGCGGCACCACCATCGCCTCGGCCGGCGAACCCCAGCGCGGGGCGGCGACCACCGTCCCCCGGTAGCTGCCGAAGCCGACCAGCGCCACCGCGTCCCGGCCGTGCCGCTCCCGGCCCAACTGCCCGATGTTGACCATGCCGTCCGCCGCCATGTCGGTGGCCCGGGCGTCGCCGACGTGGGTGTTGTGCGCCCAGACGATGCCGCGCGAGCCCGGGCCGTACAGATCCAGCAGCCGGTCGAGGGTGTCGGCCATGTGGGTGTCCCGCACGTTCCACGACTCCGGCCCGCCGCTGACCATCGCCCGGTAGTAGCGCTCGGCGCCGGCCACCACCTCCGCGTTCTGCCAGGCCGAGAAGCGGTCGGGACCGTCCGCGGCGGCCTGTTCCCGGGTACGCGCCAGCAGCCGGACCACCTCCTCCTCGCAGCGCGCGGAGACGAACCGGCTGGCCGTGCCGTACTCCTCGACCCGCTTGCCGTACGGCTCGAAGCAGCGGTACGCCTCCTGCGCCGCCTCCAGCGCGGCCGGTTCCTCCTCGCCCAGGTAGTCGAAGATCGCCTGCATGGACTCCCACAGGCTGTAGACGTCCAGCCCGTGGAAGCCGGCCCGCTCCCCCTCGGGGCGTTCGAGGTTCCAGGCCCGCAGCCAGCGGCTGAACCGGGCCACCTCGGCGTTCGCCCACATCCAGGTGGGCCAGCGTTCGAAGCGTTCCAGCGCGGCCATCGGATCGGCCAGCCCACCGGGAGCGCCCACCACCGAACGGTGCACCCGGTCACAGTCCGGCCAGTCCCCTTCCACCGCCACGAAGTCGAAGCCCTGCTCGGCGATGAGTCGCCGGGTCAGTTGCTCGCGCAGCCGGTAGTAGTCGTAGCTGCCGTGCGTCGCCTCGCCGATCATGACGATGCGGGCGTCCCGGACTCGTTCCAGCAACGGGTCGAAGTCGCTCGGCGCGCCGAGCCGCTGAACCAGCATGCCCACGGCTACCCGGGACCCGTCCGGGCAAACCGCCGCGAACTGCTGGCGGCCGGCGGCATGGCGGCGAGGAGAGCGGGTAGCCGGGCGGCATGACCGTCACCGGGGTGCAGTGGCAGGAGTTCCGCCCGCTGCGCCGGTCGTACGCCAGCACCCGGCCGTTGGGTCGGTGCTCCAGCAGGTCCCGCTTCCAGTGCGACAGGGGAAACCGGTCCGAG
>NZ_JBSGJR010000436.1:0-6127 GCF_053605645.1 Micromonospora sp. NPDC003776 | reverse complement strand
CAGGTGCGCGCGGCCGGCCCGGGCGGCCGGGTCACCAGCCGCGCGCCCGCCACTGCGGCAGCGCGGGGCGCTCGGCGCCCAGGGTGCTGTCCTTGCCGTGCCCCGGATAGAACCACGTCTCGTCGGGCAGCCGGTCGAAGAGCTTCCGCTCCACATCGTCGATGAGCTGCGCGAACCGCTCCGGGTCCTGGTGGGTGTTGCCGACACCGCCGGGGAAGAGCGAGTCGCCGGTGAACAGGTGCGGTACGCCGGACGGGTCGCGGTAGAGCAGCGCGATCGAGCCCGGGGTGTGTCCCCTGAGGTGGATCACCTCCAGCGCGCAGTCGCCGACCGGGACGCTGTCGCCCTCGCGCAGCGGCTCGGCCTCGATCGGCAGCCCGTCGGCGTCGTCGGCGTGCACCAGCGGCCGGGCGCCGGTCTTCGCGACCACCTCCTCCAGGGCCACCCAGTGGTCCATGTGCTGGTGGGTGGTGACCACCGCGGTCAGCCCGTCCTCGCCGATCAGGTCGAGCAGCCGGGGCGCCTCGTTCGCGGCGTCGATCAGCACCTGCTCGCCGGTCTCCCGGCAGCGCAGCAGGTAGGCGTTGTTGTCCATCGGGCCCACCGACACCTTGGTGATGGTGAGCCGGTCGAGCTCGCGGATGTCCGGCGCACCGCCGGGCGTGACGTCTCCGGTGTAGGTCATGACGGCTTCTATATCCATTCCGGTGGGGTCGGCAGGGGACCGTCGGGAGTGACGGTGAGCACCTCGCCGGCACTGCGGCCGATCAGCCACGCGGCGAGTTCCGGCGCGGGGCCGGTGATCGTGGGCGCCCCCTCGGGGTCACCCACGACGAGTTCCTGCCGGACGCCGTCGAACCGCAGCACCATGGCCGGCGCGTCCGGGGCGTCGGCCAGGCCGGTCGCCACCTCGTGCAGCAACCGCTGGGCGAACGCGGCCGGCCAGTCGGCCGGCCGGTAGCCCGCGTCGAGGTCCACATGGTGCACCTCGATCTCCCGCAGCCGGCCCCAGACCAGCGTCGCCGCCGGCCACGGGCCGCGCCGGGTCTGCACGGTGGCCGCCCAGGCTCCCACCGGCATCGCCTCGACCGCCGCCGCGAACCGGGCCGCGCTGCCGCGCAGGTCGTCCAGGAGGTCGGCGGGACTCCGGTCGGCACCGGTCTCGATGTCGGCGGCGCGGGCCTCCGGGCTGGCGTACATCGGGATCGGCTCGCCGGTGCGGGCGGCGGTGAACAGGTTGACGAAGGCGTCGGCGTTGCGGGCCAGGTGGGTCAGCACGTGCCCGCGGGTCCAGCCCGGCAGCAGGGACGGGCCGGCCACGTCCGCGGCGGCCAGGCCGGCCACGGTACGCAGGAGCCGCTCCGTGGCCTCCTCGGCCTCGCCCGTCAGCAGCAGCGGATCGCTCGTCACCGTTCCACCTCTGTTCGCGGCTGCGGGGCTCGCAGGATCGGCTCACTCCTCGCGCTCACGCATCGACCCTAGCGGTACGGTGCCGCCGCGTCGCCGGGGAAATCGCTTTCGGCGCGTCGGCGCTCCCCTTACCGTCGGCGCAGAACGCGGCACCGGGAGTCGGAGTGGAGGTGGTGAGCATGCCGGTCGTAGCACGCGTGTTCCGCCATGAACCCCCTCGACACCGATGAGGACACCATGACCATCGATCTGACCGCCCTCGGCTGGGACGCCGACCGGGCGGCACACGTGGGACGTCGTACCGACCGGCGACCGGGCCGGGTGGCCCGCGTCGACCGTGGGATCTGCACCGTGCTCCGCCCCGAGGGGCCGGTGCGGGCCAGCCTGGGCGGTGGGGTGCTGGCCGCCGCTGCCCGCGACCTGACCGCGCTGCCCTGCGCCGGTGACTGGGTGCTGCTGGCCAGTTGGCCGGACGGGCCGGTCACCGTCGAGACGGTGCTGCCCCGCCGTACCGCGCTGATCCGCCGGACCGCAGGCAAGGACGCCAGCGGCCAGGTGCTGGCCGCCAACATCGACACCGCCGCGGTGGTGGAACCGGTCCACCCGGAGCCGGACGCCGCCCGGATCGAACGACTACTCTCGCTGGCCCACGAGTCCGGCGCGGAGCCGCTGATCGTGCTCACCAAGGCCGACCTGGCCGCCGACCCGGCGGCAGTGGCCCGGCAGCTCGCCGCTCTCGCCCCGGGGGTACCGGTGCTGCCGGTCAGCGCCGAGCGGGGCACCGGGCTGGACCCGCTGCGCCGGCACGTCGCGGCAGGGCGCACCCTCGGCCTGCTCGGCCCGTCCGGGGCGGGCAAGTCGAGCCTGGTCAACGCCCTCGCCGGGGCGGAGGTGATGCGGACCCAGGCGATCCGGCGGGTGGACGGCAAGGGCCGGCACACCACCACCTGGCGGGCGCTGCTGCCCATTCCGGGCGGCGGGGCGGTGCTGGACACCCCCGGTGTCCGCGCGGTCGGCCTGCTGGACGGCTCGGCCGGCCTGGACCGGGCCTTCGCCGACATCGCCGAGCTCGCCACCGACTGCCGGTACGCCGACTGCGCGCACGACGCCGAGCCGGCCTGCGCGGTGCGCGCGGCGCTGGAGAGCGGCGAGCTGCCCGTGCGGCGGTGGGAGAGCTGGCGTCGGCTCCAGCGGGAGGTGGCGTACGAGAGCCGCCGCCGGGAGACCCGGCTGGCCGCCCAGCGGCGGGGCAGCTGGCGGGCGGAGCGGCGGCGGACCGCGCGTCCGACCTCGCCGCCCGGGCCCGGGGGATTCTGACCGCGCCGGTGCGGGTCGGTCGGGCGGGGCGTCGTGCTCCGCCCGACCGCGCTGAGCTGGGGGAATGTGCGCGCGACGAAGTTTGTCGTACCTCAGGGCTAGAGTTGCCCAGGCGTATTTCTACGCCTCGACAACCCTCGAAAAACCGCTCAGACCACGCTCCGAGCGGACAGATCCGCCTCACATTCTTCTTCCGGGAGCACACGCACCGTGGCCGACCGACTGATCATCCGTGGCGCGCGCGAGCACAACCTGCGTGACGTCAGTCTCGACCTGCCCCGGGACGCCCTGATCGTCTTCACCGGGCTCTCCGGGTCGGGCAAGTCGAGCCTGGCGTTCGACACCATCTTCGCCGAGGGCCAGCGGCGCTACGTCGAGTCGCTGTCCTCGTACGCCCGGCAGTTCCTCGGCCAGATGGACAAGCCGGACGTCGACTTCATCGAGGGCCTCAGCCCGGCGGTCTCCATCGACCAGAAGTCCACCTCGCGCAACCCGCGCTCCACGGTCGGCACGATCACCGAGGTCTACGACTACCTCCGGCTGCTCTTCGCCCGGATCGGTGAGCCGCACTGCCCGGTCTGCGGCGAGCGGATCTCCAAGCAGAGCCCTCAGCAGATCGTCGACCGGCTCCTCGCCATGGCCGAGGGCACCCGCTTCATGGTGCTCGCCCCGGTGGTGCGCGGCCGCAAGGGGGAGTACGTCGACCTCTTCGCCGAGCTCCAGTCGAAGGGCTACGCGCGGGCCCGGGTCGACGGCGTGGTGCACCCGCTGACCGAGCCGCCGAAGCTCAAGAAGCAGGAGAAGCACACCATCGAGGTGGTCATCGACCGGCTCAGCGTCAAGCCGAGCGCCAAGCAGCGGCTGACCGACTCGGTCGAGGCCGCGCTCGGCCTCTCCGGCGGCATCGTCCTGCTCGACTTCGTCGATCTGGCCGAGGACGACCCGGAGCGG
Organism: Micromonospora sp. NPDC003776; assembly: GCF_053605645.1. Lineage (NCBI taxonomy): Bacteria > Bacillati > Actinomycetota > Actinomycetes > Micromonosporales > Micromonosporaceae > Micromonospora > Micromonospora sp. NPDC003776. Next base: position 2,449 of record NZ_JBSGJR010000436.1, on the reverse strand, counting down.
GAGCGCCGCTACTCGGAGCACCTGGCCTGCCCCAACGACCACCCGCTGGCGATCGAGGACCTGGAGCCCCGGGTCTTCTCCTTCAACGCCCCGTACGGCGCCTGCCCCGAGTGCACCGGCCTGGGCACCAAGAAGGAGGTCGACCCGGAGCTGGTCATCCCGGACCCGGAGCGCACCCTGCGCGAGGGGGCCATCCAGCCCTGGGCGAGCGGCCACAACCTGGACTACTTCCTCCGGCTGCTGGAGGCCCTCGGCGAGGCCGAGCACTTCGACCTGGACACCCCGTGGCGCAAGCTGCCGTCCCGGGCGCAGAAGACGATCCTGCACGGCTCCGACGACCAGGTGCACGTGCGCTACCGCAACAAGTACGGCCGCGAGCGCTCCTACTACACCGGCTTCGAGGGCGTGGTGCAGTGGATCGAGCGGCGGCACTCGGACACCGAGTCGGAGTGGTCGCGGGACAAGTACGAGGGCTACATGCGGGACGTGCCCTGCGCGGCCTGCGGTGGCGCCCGGCTCAAGCCCGAGGTGCTCGCGGTCACCCTGGCCGGCAAGAGCATCGCCGAGGTCTGCAACCTCTCCGTCGGCGAGGCCGCCGACCTGCTCGCCGGCATCGAGCTGTCCGACCGGCAGAAGATGATCGCCGAGCGGGTGCTCAAGGAGATCAACGCCCGGCTGAAGTTCCTGCTCGACGTCGGGCTGGACTACCTCTCCCTGGACCGCCCGGCGGGCACCCTCTCCGGCGGCGAGGCGCAGCGCATCCGGCTCGCCACCCAGATCGGCTCCGGCCTGGTCGGCGTGCTCTACGTGCTCGACGAGCCCTCCATCGGCCTGCACCAGCGCGACAACCACCGGCTGATCGAGACGCTGCTGCGGCTGCGCGGGCTGGGCAACACGCTGATCGTCGTCGAGCACGACGAGGACACCATCCGGGTCGCCGACTGGATCGTCGACATCGGCCCGGGCGCGGGCGAGCACGGCGGCCGGATCGTGCACAGCGGCTCGGTGCCGGCCCTGCTGGAGAGCGAGGAGTCGGTCACCGGGGCGTACCTGTCGGGCCGGAAGGTCATCCCGACGCCCGCGATGCGGCGGCCGCAGACCCCGGGCCGGGAGCTGGTGGTGCACGGGGCGCGCGAGCACAACCTGCGCAACCTCACCGTGAGCTTCCCGCTCGGCCAGCTCATCGCCGTCACCGGGGTCAGCGGCTCGGGCAAGTCGACGCTGGTCAACGACATCCTCCACGCGGTGCTGGCCAACCAGATCAACGGTGCCCGGCTGGTCCCCGGCCGGCACACCCGGGTCAGCGGCCTGGAGCACGTGGACAAGGTCGTCGGGGTCGACCAGTCGCCGATCGGGCGTACCCCCAGGTCCAACCCGGCCACCTACACCGGCGTCTGGGACCACATCCGCAAGCTCTTCGCCGAGACCACCGAGGCCAAGGTCCGGGGGTACGGCCCCGGGCGGTTCTCGTTCAACGTCAAGGGCGGGCGCTGCGAGGCGTGCTCCGGCGACGGCACCATCAAGATCGAGATGAACTTCCTCCCGGACGTCTACGTCCCCTGCGAGGTGTGCAAGGGCGCCCGGTACAACCGGGAGACCCTGGAGGTGCACTACAAGGGCAGGACCGTCGCCGAGGTGCTGGACATGCCGATCGAGGAGGCGGCCGAGTTCTTCTCCGCCATCCCGGCCATCCACCGCCACCTCAAGACGCTGGTCGACGTCGGTCTCGGGTACGTCCGGCTGGGCCAGCCGGCCCCGACCCTGTCCGGCGGTGAGGCGCAGCGCGTCAAGCTCGCCTCCGAGCTGCAGAAGCGCTCCACCGGGCGGACCGTCTACGTGCTGGACGAGCCCACCACCGGCCTGCACTTCGAGGACATCCGCAAGCTGCTGATGGTGCTGGAGGGCCTGGTCGACAAGGGCAACACGGTGATCACCATCGAGCACAACCTCGACGTGATCAAGACGGCAGACTGGATCATCGACATGGGCCCGGAGGGCGGCCACCGGGGCGGCACGGTCCTGGCCACCGGCACCCCGGAGGAGGTCGCCGAGGTGCCCGAGAGCCACACCGGGCAGTTCCTGCGCCCGATGCTCAAGCTCGACGGCGAGGCGAAGGGCGCCGCCGCGGCCACCACCCGGGCCGCCAAGGCCAACGGCGCCACCCGGTCGCGCGGCAGCCGAAAGGTCCCCGCCGGGGCACGCTGACTCGGGCGTACGACGGGCGGGCCAAGACACCGGCCCGCCCGTTTTCGCTGCCCATTTCGTGACGCGTCAGTATGAACCGCGCGCGATCGTGTTGCGTGTCCCCGGGTGTGGGGGCAGATCATGACAGGCGGCGGCAGCCGAGAGAGAGGCCGGAGATGAGTGACGATCAGGAGTTGACCGGGCCGGGTACGCGGACGCGCCGGGCCCTGCCGCAGGCGGCCAGCACCACCGCCGCGCCGACCGC